>CATPBV010000306.1 GCA_955652345.1 uncultured Solirubrobacteraceae bacterium
CAGAGACCTAATCAGTCGAGCCGCTGTCAGACGGGGCGCTGTCGGCTGACCACACGGACGTGGCGACCAGGTCAAGGTCGGCGCCGGGCGCGGATTCGTGCCAGTCGTCGGGCAGGTCCACGAGCCGGCCCGGTTCGAGCTCGAGGAAGGCGTCGACCAGCTCGGGATCGAATTGCCGCGCGCGCAGGCGCCGGATCTCGGCCAGGGCGGCGTTGATCGGCCAGGCCTGCTTGTAGGGCCGGATGTGTGTCAGCGCATCGAATACGTCGGCGACCGCGACGATCCTGCCGCTGAGCGGGATCGAGTCGCCGGCAAGTGCCGCCGGGTAGCCGCTTCCGTCCCACCATTCATGGTGGGAGGAGGCAATCTCCTCGGCGAGCTGGAGGACCTCCGAAGCGCTCCCGGTCAGGATCGCCGCGCCTGCCCGCGGATGCTTCTTGACGTGCTCGAACTCGGACACGGAGAGCCTCCCGGGCTTGAGTAACACCGCGTCGCCGACCGCGAGCTTCCCCAGGTCGTGGAGCGGCGCCGCCTGATGGATCAGCGAAGCGTCCCTCTCCGAGAGGCCGATGGCCTGTGCCAGCAGGAAAGCTGTCCTTGCTACCCGCTCGGTGTGCTCGTATGTGCCGTCGTCGCGGTACTCGGCGGCAAGCGCCAGACGGTGCAGGGTCTCGAGCCGAGCCGCCTCGACGTGCTGGTAGGTGTAGACGTTCTCGATCGCCACCGCAGTCGAATCCGCCAGAGCCTGGAGTAGCGCCAGCTCGCGCTCGGTCGGCTCATGGGTGGAGGCCCAGTAGTTGCCGATCGCTCCGATCGGACGGAGCTGACGGATCGGCACCATCGCCAGGCTCTTCACGAACGTCGGCCGGTAGGCATCGTGGGGGATGCGGGAGTCCTTGTATATGTCGGCGATCGCCGCCGGCTTGCGCTTCAGCATCACCCAGCCGCTGATGCTCGCCTCGAGCGGAAAGCGCTGGCCCTTCCACAGGGGTGAGATCGCGTCCTCGTCGGCGTAGAAGCAGTGCTCGCCCTCTCGCAGCACGAAGGTCGCGCCATCGGCACCGGTCAGACGGCGGGCGGCTCGGGCGACGATCCTCTGTACATCAGCCAGCGAGCGTGCAAGCGAGAGCCGCTGCACGACCGCGACGAGCTCTCCAGCCTGATCCAACCGCGCTGGCCGGGTGAATGTCAGCAGGCCGGAATCGCCCGGCACGAACCTCTTCGAGAACCTCCAGGTCACCTCGGCCAGAACCTCCTCGGATCCGTCCTCCAGGCCCGCAGTATCAAACGCGCGCCAATGTATCGCCGCGCGACAATCCGCTCATTGGACAAATCCGGCCAGGGACCTCTGCAAAGACCACAAGAAACAGCCTCGCGGGAGCACCTGACCGGGTCCTGCGCAGGAGATTTGCTACGCGAGCGCCATCTCCTGCACCAAGGGCATTCACCAATCCGCCGGTTCGCGGATCAGCTCGATCGTCGAGCAGTGAACGCCGCCGCCGTTCTTGTGGATCTCGTCGTACTCGATCGTGACGACTTCGACGCCGGCGCGCTCGAGCGCCTGTGCGGTGCGCGGCGCGTCGGCGGACATCAGCACGTGGCCGGGTCGCAGGCACAGCGCGTTCAGCGCCCAATCCTCGCCCGGGTGGGCTTCGATCAGGTCGATGCCTTCGGCTCGCAACGTTTGCAGGAACTCGTAGGAAAGGTGCTCGACGTCCACCAGCGCCCTGTCGCGGTCGAGCATCGCGAGATGCCCGTCGAGGTGGATCGAGTAGCCCACGATCGGAACGAGCAGCAGGCGCCACCCGATCCTGGCCAGGATCTCCTCGAGCTGTGCGGCTCCGGCACGGTTGCAGCGAATCGACACGCCGTAGGCGGCGAGCCCGGGGCGGAGCTTCACGAACGAGCCGCCCTCGACCGTCCCAGTCCCCGTGATCGTGCCCAGGATCGGCATCCCGAGCTCCGCGACCAGCCGGGTGATCGCGGGCTCCTCGCCGCGGCGCATGCGCACAGCCATGCGGGCTATCACCGCCCCTCCCGGCACGGTGAGCAGCGGGTCGCGGACGTACATCGATTTGACAAAGCCGCCACCGAGCGAGTCGGCGACGGTGACCTTCACGCCTTCGCCGCGCAGTGCAGACACCAGCGCAGCGTGCTGGGAAGCGACCCGATCGAGGTCCGGTGGCTCGCGCCCGGTCCAGTACCAGCGACCCCCGGGGTCTACCAGGGCATCGGCACGCTCGTCGTACGCGTCAGGAGAGATCTGCTCGAGCTCCGGTCCTGGTGGGCGCACCAGCACGCGCCGCAACGGTCCGACCTCATCGTGGGCCCCCCAGGGCTCACCCCAGACCGCGGCAAGCTCCTCCTCGAAGGAGGGCTCCTCCGCCGGCTCCATCATCGCCTGATGTGCTTCGCGCACAGCGACATGCTCGCTCGGCCGGCTCGCGGTGCTCATCGCGCGATCCCAGTCATGATCGTGAATGCAGACACTACCTGCGGGTCAGCGAACCGTCATCAGCGCGGCGCTGTAGGGGGGCATCGGCACGAGGTACCGACCGCCGGATCGTGAGACTTCGAAGCGCTCGAAGTGCCCGGCCAGCCGGCCTGTAGTCGTCGGCGAGTCGAAGCTCCTTCCGGCGAGGCTGATCCCGGCGGAGGCATCGAGGCTCGGCGCCGTCAGCCGCACGAGCGTTGCCTTCGCCGACATGCCTTTGAGCGCGACGGCGACCAATTGGTCGGCGCTTGAAGTGTTGATCAGCACGACCCGGATCGTCCCCGCGCGCGACCGCGTCGCCCAGCTCCGCAGCCAGCGTGGCTGACTCCCGGAGGCTGCCACGAGCCGCGCGCCCTCGGGAACGGCCTCGGCGAACATCAGCATCCCGTAGTACCCGGGCGCGACCGATCCGCTCCAGCGCCCACCCGACTGGGTGAAGGAGAAGAGGTTATATCCGGCGCGCGGAAACGTATGGAAGTTCACCCCGGCGACACCGGCACGAGCGAGCTCGAAGAGAACGTCGAGCGACCACAGCGCCGCCGCGAAGCTCCTGCTCACCGGGATATCGGCGCCGCACGCGACGGTGTTGACCTCGTCGAGCCGCAACGGCAGCCCGCGCGCTTGTGCCACGGCGATCGACGGGGCGAGCCGCCGGACCAGGCCCGCGGACGCATGTCGGGACAGCAGATGCGACAGCGTCGGGAACAGAGGCGAGCCCTTCTGAAGAAAGCACAGCTGAAGCGGATACCGGTGGACGGTGACGATGCGCACTCGTGGCTCGGCCGCGAGGAACTCGGCGAGATGGCTGATCCATCCAGAGTCATTGAGAGCGGGTCCGGCAAGCGGGACGTTGGGTAGTGCCGCGGCGATCCGCGAGAAGTCGCGAACGAAGGCACTGAAGGTGTAACCGGGCCCGCGACCGGTCACGCGGCGGCCGGCGCGGGTGCGGTACCAGGTGAAGACGTTGTACAGGGCGGCTTCGTTGCCGAGCTCGAGCGCCTCGACGTATTGCCGCCCGATCCCGCCGAGCAGAGCCTGGGCCTCGGCGGCCGCGAGCGCCTGGCTGTCGGCCTCGAGGTTGACGCCGGCGATCACCCGCGCGTGCAGCGCTGCGACGAGGGTATGGGTGACCTGTAGCCACTGTGCGGTCAGGTTGTAGGTGACGCCTGGGGGGCGCGCGAGACCGGGGACCGGCCACCACGTCGAGTCGGTCGTGTCGCCACCGATCCGCAGCACCGGTTGCTGCCCCGGGGTCAGGTTCCGGATCAGCTGCACGAACACCGGGTTGACCGCGGACGGATCGACCCCGGCGTAGGGCTCGATCGAGTTGTACTCCAGGGAGAGCCCCAGGAACCCACGAGGAATCACGGGACCGCTTGCCGACGGGTCGACACTTACGACCGCGCCGACCTTCGCCGAGCCGCTGTCCAGCACCCCGAGCGCGACCGTCGCGGCGGCGACTGCGAGCACCACCCCGATATCGATCCTGAGGAAGCGCCTGTGAAGCCTCACCCGAGGATCTGCCCGCTCACTTGTCCGAGAGCCACACGCTCGCCGCCGGCCTCAGCGCCAGTGCGACCGGAGATCGTCACGGTGTCGCCGTCTTCGAGGAAAATCCGTGCAGCGCCGTTCAGCTGCAGCGGGCGCTCGCCGTTCCAGGTCAGCTCGATCAGGCTGCCTTGTGTGCCGTTGTGTGATCCTGAGATCGTGCCCGAGGCATACAGGTCTCCCGGCCTCACGATCGCGCCGTTCGAGGCCACGTGAGCGAGCTGCTGCGCGGGGTTCCAGTACAGCTCTCGGGCGTTCGTGCGGGCGATCGTGCGGGACGGATGGCCGGCCGGCTGGAGCGCGACCTCGAGCTCGATGTCGAATGCCCATGGCTCCGAGGTCCGCAGGTACTCGAGCGGCGAGGGGTCCTGTGCGGGTCCCGCGACCCGGTGGGCTTCGAGCGCTGCCAGCGGCACAACCCACGGGGAGATCGAGGTCGCGAACGACTTGCCGAGGAACGGGCCAAGCGGCTGGTACTCCCAAGCCTGGATGTCACGGGCGCTCCAGTCGTTCACCAGCACGAAGCCGAAGATCCGCTCACGTGCTCGGTCGATCGGAATCGGCTCTCCAAGCTGATTCGGCGCTCCGGCCGTCACGAACCCGAGCTCGAGCTCGATGTCGAGACGAGCGCTGGGACCCCAGGTCGGGCCGTCAGGCCCGGGGCGTTGACCGCGTGGACGCCGCACCGGCGTGCCGGACACCACCACCGTGCCCGACCGGCCGTGATAGCCGACCGGCAGATGTCGCCAGTTGGGCAGGAGCGGGTCAGCGTCCGGCCGGAACATCCGCCCCAGGTTCGTAGCGTGCTCGAGTGAGGAGTAGAAGTCGACATAGTCCCCGACGGTGAATGGCAGGCACGGCAGTGCGTCGTCGAGGGGGAAGCTCGCCTCGGGAGGCGGGCCGTCCGCCGCAAGCGTTCGCTGCAGGGCCTCACGAAGCTCCGCCCACACGATCGCGTCAGCTGCCAGGAGCCTGTCGAGGTTCGGCGCGTCGATCAGCTCCGGCGGGATGCCGTCCAGGCGCTTGGCGAGCGGAGCCAGCTCGATCGCCTCGGTGCCCAGCGCTACGCACAGCCGCGCCTCCGCGGCCGGTGCGCGCCGGATCGAGCCATACGGCAGGTTCGCGAGCGTGAAGCCGTCAGCCATCGAGCAGTCCCAGCGCCTGAAGGCCTTCGAGTGGCTCGGCGATGCTGCACGTCCCAAGGCCGGTGAACCACGCCCGCGCGCCCGCTAGATCGTCGTGATCGACGGTGGGCAGCGCATCCAGATGCTCGGCGGCGAGAGCGTGCTCGAGCTCGGCCGAGGCGCTCCCGTGGGCAGCCAGCGCGGTCGCAACCCACAGGTTCATAAAGCCGTGGTGGAACGCTCCGATCTCGGAATCCCGCCGTCGCATAGGACCATGGAGGCCGGCCGTCGCCTTGAACGGGACATCGAGCCTTACGCACTCGGCGATGAACGACGCGACCGCCTCGCAGCTGGGGAACGCCCCCGCTTCCAACCCGCCACACCGGAGCTTGGCGCCCACCTGCCGGTCTGCGTCCCGGAGGCTCGCGACCTGTCCCAGCGGAGCACCTTCGAGAAAGATCCACGCGCGTGGGGCGCGCGCGCGCCAGGCACCGATGTCCTCGGCGACGCGCGAGCCGCGAAGCTCGATCGATGTCACCTCCGCGGGTCCGTCAAGGAGCGAGCCAACGTCGTCGGGCCGCTCGCCGGGTGCGACTATCCCGATCTCGATCGCGTCGCTGTCCTCAATCGCTCGCGCCAGCTCCGGCGCACGGCCAGCCGGCACGAGAAAGCGGCCCACCAGGTCCGCGTGCTCGCCCGCGCGCCACCGCTGGTGGGCGCTCCAGGCGGGCCCGAGCGGCATGTTCCCGGGTGGGAACTGCGAGGCGTCGTCGAACATCCGCGCCAGCGCCTGGCGGGTGGTGGTTGTGTGCAGCATGCGTGGTTCCGAGCTGTGTCGCCTACTCGTCCGCGGGAAGCCAACCCGCCCGGTACGCGGTCTCGCGCTCGGGCGGCAGGTCCGCATACGCCTCGCTCGGGTTGCGTGTCTCCGCCGAAACCGCGGCGCCGTGCCGCGCGGCTACCGGCGAGGCTGGATACACAACCGCATCCGCGAGCCTCGTGCCGACCGCGAGGATCGCGCAGGGGCCCTCGCCTGCGCCAACGAATACATGCTCAGTCCATGGCGGGCAATGCACGAAGTCCCACGCTGTGAGCCTCCGCTCCTGGCCCTCGATCACGAGCAGGCATTCGCCCGAGAGCACGAGGAAATCCTCCTGCTCCTCCTCGCCGTGGTAGTAGCAGGCGGGCTGCCCCGGCGAGAGGACGCCGATGTTGAACCCGAACTGCGGGAATCGGGGCTCGCCTTCGAACCGCGTGTATGCGCCGAACGGACCATCGAGCCACCGGGCGTCGCGAGCATTCAGGATGAACCAGCCTTCGCCCGCAGGCGCGTGGCCCTCTCCCGCAGGCTCGAGGGGAGCTTCAGGAATCATCGGCGGGCGTGGTTCTCCACGTACTCGTCGGCGAGGCGCTTCGGCGCCCGGCAGATCCAGGCGTCCACGATCAGCTCTTCGAGTTCTTTGAGCGAGATCCTGTCGAGGCGCACGAGTACGGCCGGATAGCCATCGAAGTGGGGAGTCGTGAAGCACACGCTCGGGTCGTCGGCGAGGATCGCCTCCTTGGCGATCAGATGCCCGACTCGCACGCCCAGGATCGGGCCATCGGGTGCCGCGTCTCCCAGCGCAGTGAGGTCCGCAGGACGCAGCGGGCGTTCCCACACGAACAGCTTGTCCCGCACCCGCCATGCGGCAAGCCCGCGGCGGGCCTCCTCGCTCGTCTCCGGCAAGGACAGCGCGATCCGGCGCACGTCATCCCAGGTCGCCACGGCACCTACGCTACCGGGCACCGCGCGCACCCGAAGTCCGAGCTCGCATGCTCGGATCCCAGGCATGTTCCCCATCTACCTCCGGAGGGTGTATCGCGAGCATCGAGCGGCGGATAGGTTGCTGCAAGAATCGGCGCGATGGGATCGATCGAGATCGAAACGACGCTACTCGAGCGCGGTCCCGCCGCGGCCGTCGTGCTAGATCAAGAACAGGTCGCGGCGGTGGGCGAGGGCGCCAAGCGCTTTCCCGTCCTCGCGAGCGTCAATGGCTACACCTGGCGCACCTCGGTGATGCGCATGGGGGGCGAGTTCCTGGTTGGCCTGAACCGCGATGTTCGCGACCAGGCCGGGGTGAACGCCGGCGACCGCGTCGCCGTCAAGCTCGAGCTCGACATCGCTCCGCGGGAGGTCGAGGTTCCCGAAGCGCTCCAGGCGGCGCTGGCCGCCGACCAGGTGGCGAGGGCGGCGTTCGAGGGGATGGCCTACACCCACCGCAAGGAGTACGCGCGCTGGATAGCCGAAGCCAAGCGCGAGGAGACCCGCGAGCGACGGTTGGCGAAGGCGGTGCAGATGCTCCGCCAGGGGCAGAAGCTCAGCTGACCCGCCGGTCGAGCGTGATCGAGCTGACCGGCGCCGGCGGCGAGCCGGTGGACTTCGCCCGGACGCTCCTGTCCCACGGAGTCGCCGACCTTCCGCCGAATGTCATCGCCGCGGACGGCTCGAGCCTGGACACCGTCCTCGTGGCCGACGGACGTGCGTGGCCGGTCCGGGTCACCTCCGACGGCGGTGCGAAGGCGCGAGTCGCAGTACCGCCGGGGGCCGGCGCCCCTCCAAGCGAGACCCGGGCTCAGCTGATCTCCCTCGTCCGCCACATGCTGCGCCTCGACGAGGACCTGAGCGGGTTCTATGCGACGGCGGCGGCGGATCCGGTCCTCGCCTGGATCGAGTCGGGCGCCGGGAGGATGCTGCGGAGTCCGACGGTGTTCGAGGACATCATCAAGACGATCTGCACGACGAACTGTGCCTGGTCGGCGACGCAGCGGATGGTCGGAGCGCTCGTCGGAGAGCTGGGCACGTCCGTGGCAGACACACCGGATCTGCGGGCGTTCCCAAGCGCTGAGCAGCTGGCGGCCGCAGATGAGAGCTTCTACCGCGAGGTCGCCCGCGCGGGATATCGAGGCGCATATCTGCGAACGCTCGCGACCGACGTCGCCGAGGGCCGGGTGGACGTCGAGGCATTCGACGATCCGGAGCTGCCCGACGACGAGGTTGCGGAGCGACTGCTCGCGATTGCGGGGGTGGGGCCGTACGCGGTGGCGCACATGATGATGCTGCTGGGGCGCTACCGGCGGCTGATCCTCGATTCGTGGACCCGCCCGAAGTACCGCAGCGTCAGCGGCCGGTCACGAATCACCGACAAGGGGATCGAGCGCGCGTTCCGCCGCTATCGCGAGTTCGCCGGATTGGCGTTCTGGCTGACACTGACCGAGGATTGGCTCCCGTCGAGGGTTGAAGCCGTGGCGGGAGCCTCGGCCACCGGCGAGCCAGAGGGATCGGCAGGAAGCCCCGCGGCTCGCCAGGCCTGAAAGCCGCCCGCCATGTCCGTGGCCCGCGCGAAGCCGAGCTGCTGAAGCGTCGCGGCCGCAAGGCTCGACTGATAGCCCTCGTTGCACATCAGGATGACGTGGTCCTCGAGGCCGGGCGCCCGTGGGTGACGGTGGTCGCTTGCAGGGTCGAGGCGCCATTCGAGGACGTTGCGCGCGATGATCAGGGCCCCGGGAACGCTTCCATCCTCGGCGATCTGCGAGTCGGACCGGATGTCGATCACGGCCGCTCCTCGCTTCATCGCCGCGAGGGCTTCGGCCGGTGAGGCTCGCTCCAGGCGCCGCCGCGCGTTCTCGAGGAGATCGTCGATCGTCGTTCGCGCCACGCGACCGATGCTACCCGTCCGCCTGTGGCGCATCTGCACCGCGATAATGCGCTCGTGGCCTACGACGAGGACATCGCAAACCTGATCCGGGAGCTGCTCGCGGAGGAGCAGGACGTCGTCGAGAAGAAGATGTTCGGCGGACTCGCGTTCCTGATCGGCGGCAACATGTCGGTGGCGGCGAGCGGCCAGGGCGGGCTGATGCTCCGCTGCGATCCCGCCAAGACCGACGCACTCCTGGCCAAGCCGCACACGGCGCCGTTCGAGATGCGGGGACGGGTGATGGACGGATGGCTGCGGGTGGACGCCGATGGGGTTCGAACCAAAGCCGAGCTGAGGCCGTGGGTGAAGCGTGGCGTCGAATACGCGCGCTCACTGCCCGCCAAGCGCTGACGCCCGCGGGGATAAGCTTGAGACATGGCGGGCGACGACGATCTGTTCGGCCAGGAGCACGTCCGCGTCTACATGGAGACCGACGGCGAGCGGGGCTACAACTGGCGCGGGCAGACAATCCTGCTGCTGAGCACCAAGGGGCGGGTGTCCGGCGAGGAGCGCACGACGCCTCTGATCCACCGCACCGACGACGGCACGTGGGTGGTAGTCGCCTCCAGGGGAGGCGCCCCCGATCATCCGGACTGGTACAAGAACCTGCGGGCAGATCCGGAGGCGACGATCCAGGTCAAGGGCGAGCGGATCCCGGTGCGGGCGACGGTCGCGAGCGGCGAGGACCGCGCCCGGCTTTGGCAGCTGATGACCGAGCGTTGGCCGGCCTACGACCAGTATCAGCAGAAGACCTCGCGGGAGATTCCCGTGGTGGTCCTCGAGCGCCGGTAGTCGTTTCCGGCCCGCCTCGAGCGCCGTCAGATCTGCTGAGCGCTCGCCGCGGCGCCGGCGACGGCCTCACCGAGCTGCAGGACCAGCCAGATCCGGCTCTCGTCGAGCAGTAGCTCGGGTTGCTCTAGGACATCGCCGTCCACGACGACCAGGTCGGCGAGCTTGCCCGCGTGCACTGTGCCGATCTGATCCTCTAGCCCGATCGCCTCGGCTGCGATCGAGGTTGCCGATTGAAGCGCCTCCGGAGGGCTCAGCCCGTGGTGGACCATCCGCGCCAACTCGAGCGCGGTGTCCTCACCCGAGATCCCCTCGCGGTCTGAACCGAGCGCGATCTTGACCCCGGCGTCGCGCGCTGCCCGCATGCTGCGGGTGCCCTGCTCCAAGTTGTAGCGGGCAAGCTCGACGATGCTGGGCAGCATCTGGGCGTCTACGGTCGCGTGCGAGGGGTCGACCACGTCACCCAGACCGGCCATCCAGTAGTACCCGCTCAGCGTCGGCACGAGCACCTGGCCCTGGGCCGCCATCCGCTCCAGCAGATCGGGGCGCTGGCAGAGGTACATCCCGTGCTCGATCGTGTCCATCTCGTGCTCGATCGCCGCCGCGGCGCCGTCCAGGCCCTCCACGTGGGCGGCGACCTTGCAGCCCATCCGATGGGCCTCCTCGACGAGCGCGATGAGCTCGGCGTCGGTCAGCTGCGTCGGCTCGGGATCCTCGAGCTCGTTTGAGCGCGCGCCGGTGGTCATCACCTTGATGAAGTCCGCCCCCGCGCGTAGCTGCTCTCGCACCGCCTTGCGCACCTCGTCCGGACCGTCGGCCTCCCGGTACATCGCGCCGTAGAACCGACCACCCGGAGCGGTGGCGGAGATGATCAGCCCGCAGGTCAAAATCCGGGGCCCGCGAAACGCGCCGTAGCGCATTGCCTGGCGTGCTTCCTGCGGCTGGTGATCCTGTGAGCCGACATTGCGTACCGTGGTCACCCCCATGCGCAGCGTGTCGCGCAGGGCAGCCTGCAGGAAGTGGGCGCTGGTCCCGGCGAGCAACGGCTCGGCACCGTCGCCCGGGCGCGGCTCATGTCCCTGCACGTGAACGTGGATGTTGATCAAGCCCGGGATCAGCATCCGCCCGCCGAGATCGAGCGCGCGCGCTTGCGCCGGGACCGGTTCACCGGCGTCACCGACACGCTCGATCACGCCATCAGTCACGAGCACCGCCGCGCCTTCCCGCACGGGGGCGGCCGTGCCGTCGAACAACCGCGCGCCGGTCAGCCACAGGCGCCCCGGCGCCGGTGGCGGCGCCGCCAGCAACGATGGATGACGATGCGGCATCCCCGGCGAGCGTACGTGACGGCACCGCACTGCCCGTACAAGCCGGTGGAGCGGGGTGCGACACTTCCATACGTGAGTGACCCATCGATGGAGGGCGGCTGTCTGTGCGGCGGCGTCCGCTTCGAGCTCACCGAGCCCGCGACAGCCGCCGGGTACTGCCACTGCACACGCTGTCAGCGACGCACCGGAACGGCCGCCTCGGCACAGGCTCGCGTCGACGGCCGCACCTTCCGCCTGCTTCGGGGCGAGGAGCTGATCAAGGCCTGGCGTCACCCGGACGGGGGCTTCGAGAAGTGCTTCTGCCGCGAGTGCGGGGCGCACCTGTTCAGCCGGAACCGCGATGAGCCCAACCAGATGAGCATCCGGATGGGTGCGTTCGACGGTGACCCGGGCGTGCGGCCGAGCTGGCGCACGTTCGTCGCCTACGCCGCGCCGTGGGAGCCGATACCGGACGACGGACTCGAGCGATTCGCCGAGGGCAGGCCGCGCTAGGACAAGCTGCTCGGTGGCTCGGTGGGCCTCTCCGGCTCCGGGAAGTAGTGAACGGCGTTGAACCCCCAGGCATCGCGCAGCCAGCTGGGGACGAAGCCGTCGAGGAAGCGCTCGAGCTCAGAGCCGATCATGCCGTCGACGACCCACCACGACACCATTGCATCGCTGCCCGGCGGGCTCCTCGAGTCCGGTGGGTCGATGTAAACGCAGCCGAGCAGCTCGGTTTCGCCGCGATCGAGGATCGCGTAATTGAATGTCTCGTGGCGCGCGATCTCCGCCTCGTGCCTGGCGAGGTCCTGCCGATCCGCCTCGTAACTCATGGAGGCCGATGGCCATCCCCATGCGTCACGGTATTTGTCCCACAGCCGCTCACGGGATCCCATGACCGCGGGATAGTCGATGTCGACATCGCTTTCGCGGATCGGGCGCATGTGGTAGCCGCTCGATAGACCCACGAGCTCAGGATGGGTGAAGTCCTCGGGGAGGCAGTTCATCTGCGGCGCAGATGGTAGTGCCGGACATTTGTCCTTCGTGCCCGCGGGTGGTGCCACCCGCCTTTAGCCTCAACGGCATGAAGAAGCAGATCGTCGTGGTGGGAGCACTCGCAGCGGGGGCGGTGGCGATTGCCTCTGGCTCAGCGGTTTCGGCGCCAACCGCGTCGCCTATGGCACTGCCGCTGCTGCACCGTGCCTCGCTCGTCTATGAAGGCGCGTTCCGCCTGCCGCTGCCCGAGAGCAGTCACGGCACGTTCGACTACGGGGGCACGGCCCTCGCCTACAACCCAGCCCGCAACTCGCTGTTCGTCGTGGGCCACGACTGGTACCAGCTGAGCGCTGAGATCAGCATCCCGCGCCCCGTGCGGGCGATGCGCCTGGTCCGCCTGCCGCGGGCGCGCTACCTGCAGCCGTTCGCCGACGCCACCGCCGGCAAGCTCGACACCACGGGCGCCAATAACAACAAGGTCGGCGGTCAGCTCGTCTACCAGAATCGTCTGTACGGCTCCGTGTACATCTATTACGACGCGACCAACAGCCAAACGCGCTCGCACTGGTCGCGCACCTCGACGAGCCTTCGGTCTGGTCGAGCCCGGGGCCTCTCCCGAGTCGGTAACACGGGCGCCGGCTTCGTCTCGGGCTTCATGGCGCTCGTGCCGCCAGAGTGGCAGGCGCTTCTCGGCGGCCCGGCGCTTACCGGAAACTGCTGCATCCCGATCATCAGCCGAACCTCGTTCGGGCCGGCAGCGTTTGCGTTCGATCCGACCCGGCTCTCCCTCGGTCGCGCCGCGCCGGACCATCCGCTCGTCTACTACCCCCAGCAGCACCCCACGCTTGGTCCGTGGAACGCGACCTGGAACCCGCGCAAGCGAGTGTTGTTCGGCGGCGGGACCACGATCCGCGGCGTGGCCTTCCCCGGCGGCACCCGGAGCGTGCTGTTCTTCGGCACCCAGGGGATTGGGAGCTTCTGCTACGGCGAGGGGACAGCGGACCGCTCGCTTGCGTTCAAGCCGACGCCGGACGGCACGATCTGGTGCTACGACCCGGACAACTCGAGCAAGGGCACGCACGCATACCCGTACGTGCCCGAGGTGTGGGCATACGACGCGGCTGCGCTGGCCGCGGTCCGGGCTGGCCACAGGCGGCCTTGGCAAGTCTGGCCCTACGCCGTATGGCAGCTGTCGCTCCCGTTCGGCTCCCCACAGATCGGGGGCGCGGCATATGACCCCGTGCACGGGCTGATCTACCTCTCACAGCAGTACGCCGACGGCGCCGCGCCGCTGATCGAGGTGTTCAGGGTTCGTGTTCCGCCGATTGCACAGTGACGCTGATCAGCAGACTGGTGCAGCGGTGGCCTAAGCGTGATCGCTCCGGCGCTCGAGCGTAGTAGCGGCAAGCGGTTCCCCGAACAAGGAGCGACGGTTGCGCGGGCCTCACATGTCTCGCTGGATTGCGGCACTCGCTGTGCCGATGGTGATCGCCGCGGTGGCAATGCTCGGGACGTCTTCGGCTGCGCCCGCGTCGAGCCGGTCTGAAGCGGAGCTCCCCATCGCCCAGATCGTCGCTGTAGCCCGCGACACGCTCTGCGGGCTCCGGGGCCCGGGGGTCAAGACGGCTTCGGTGGTTGCGACCACCAAGGCGGCCGCGGAGAAATGGATTGGGCCCGGGGCGGTACCGGCGGGACCGAGCAACCCGATGGCCTATCTGATCGTGCTGGATGGCGCGTACCCCTGCCAAGTCGCGAGCTTGGCGCCCGGCGCGCAGACACCGACAGGAACCTACGCGCACTTCGTCTGGGTCCCTGGCCAGGGGGTCAGCGACGTTGGGTTCCCGCAGAGGCTCCCACACGGGCTTGGCACGATCGGCCACGTCTTCAGGCTCAGGTTGATCGCACCGCGCCTGCCAGCGAAAGCGCTCGCACTGCAACCCGGACTCGGCATCGGTCCGGTCCGCCTTGGCGCCCGACTCACAGAGCTCGACCGGCGGATCGGGCCTGCACTCGGGCCCGGGCAATGGGCCGGGCAATGGGCCTTCGGTCCCATCCAGGTGGACACCCAGGCCTCCCGCGATGGTCGGGTCGTCGAGCTCCTCGTCAACTCACCGCAAGCGACCCTGGACGGGCGACCTCTGGGCGAGGGATATCACCGCCTGCGTCACGAATTCGGCGGATGGCGCTCGCTTGACTGCGGAAGTGGGTTGCGAGTCCTGAGTCTTGATGGAGCAGGCGGGATCTCCACGCACCTGGAGTTCGCGGGCGATACGTTCGGCCTCGCCTGGATCGGCACCGCACGCCCCGGTGAGTGCCTCGCGCCCTTTCCGGGCCTTTAGCTATCGCATGCGGCCGTCGCAGCGTGGGTACGAGCTCCACGTGCCGAGTGCACCTGCCCTCAGTTGACACAATGCGTCGCTGACCATGGCACGGGCGCTGTTGCTGATCGATATCCAGCGCGACTACTTCGCCGGTGGGGCCTACCCGCTCGTGGGCAGCGACGCCGCAGCGGAAGCTGCCTCCGCCGTGCTGGAGCGGTTTCGCCAGGAGGGCGAGCCGACGCTTCACGTCCAGCACGTCTGGGACGCGCCCGATGCGACCTACCTGCGGCCGCAGACACCGGGCGTGGGCCATGACCCCCGCGTGGCACCCGCGGACGGCGAGCCCGTAGTCGTCAAGGACATGCCCAACGCTTTCCTTGGCACGGACCTCGAGCAGCGTCTGCGCTCCGAGGGAATCGACGAGCTCGTGATTGCAGGCATGATGACTTCAATGTGCGTGGACGCGACAGTGCGGGCGGCGGTCGACCTCGGGTTCGAGGTCACCGTGGTTGGCGACGCGTGCGCCGCGCCGGATCTTGCGCACGGCGGTGTCGAGGTTCCCGGGGAACAGGTCCATGCGGCGTTCCTTGCAGCGCTTGCCGACGGCTACGCCGACGTGGTCGAGGCCAGCACGCTAGCTTCGCGGCCTCGTGACCAGCGGGGTTAGGAAGCGCCGCAAGTCAGCCGCGTAGCCGGTGGGGTCGACGTTCCAGCTCTCGATGTGCCCCGCCTGGGCGACGGGGACGTAGGTAACCAGACGCGGGAGCGCTGAAGCGAAACGCTGGCTGTCGGCCGGGGGGACGAGCGGGTCGGCAGTGCCCTGGAACAGCAGGATCGGTACGTGGAATCGATGGGCTTGGCTGATCTCGTCCAGCGCGCTCCAGTCCGCCCCGACCCGCAGCGAGATCGTCGCGCGTAACGGAACCGCCAGGAACGGAAGGTGGAGGCTGGAGAGCACGTCGTTGATCACCGACCGCCAGTCGAGGACAGGAGAATCGAGCACCATAGCCACGACGTCGCGCGCGCGTGAGGACTCGTGCATGAACCGAGTGACTATCGCCCCACCCATCGAGTCGCCGTAGAGGATGAAGCGCCTCGCGCCGTGGGCAGCGCCCCAACGGGTGGCTGCGTCGAGGTCCTGCCATTCGGTCATCCCGAGGTGAATCAGATGATCGGGGCTGGGGGGCGCGCCCGCATCGTTTCGGTAGGAGATCAGCATCGTCGGGATAGCGAGCTGGTGGAGCGTGAGTAGCGGACGAAGGCCTCCTCCTCTGTTGCCATCGATGCCGTGGACGAAGACGGCCCACGTCGACCCGCGCCCTCCGACGAGCCAGGCGGGCATCGGCCCGAGCGGATCCGGGAAGCTCACTTCCGAGTAGGGGATGCCAAGCGCGGTTCGGGGATTCCCGTTCCAGACCGTGTCGTTCACCGCCGTGTCGGTGCCGGGCGCGAGGTGGCCGCTGACCGCGCTCAGCCTTCGAGTCACGGAATCGGGCCGGACGCTGACGATCGTCGTGATGATCGCGCTGCCCCCCGGCCACGCGAGGCCGAACGTGCCGGGCCGCACGCTGGCGGCGGTGCGCGCCAGTGTCACCTCGCCGGCGCCAACTGACAGAACCCGGAGGTTGTGGGCTGCGAGGTTCTCGTGCGGGTCGAGGAGGATCGACGACAGGGCCCAGCTCGAGACCGGAATCGCAATCACGATGAAGCCGCCGATCGCGATCAACGCCCACGACCACCATCGGCGCGGCAGCCGGAGAATGCGACGGCGCGCGGATGACGGCGCCGGATCCGGCAGCGCGTTGCGCTCGGCAGCTGGCGCAGAGACGCTCATATGAGCGTTAACGTCAGGACGACGCGCGGAGTTGAGGCGGGGTGGTCCGCTTGGACTAGAAGAAACCGCGATCCCGAGTGTGCGCGCTCGCCCGAACCGAGGTCGAGTCGGCCGCGATGGCGCGCGTGCCGCTCGCCCGCGCGAACTGGATTCCGGGCGCCTCTGACGCGTAAGCCGCCTCGCCTCCCGACCGTGGCAACCGCGGGGCGGGCAAACGTCACATTCGCGCTTCCGGAGCGCACGCTTGTCACCTTTGCCCGCGCCACGCGGGCAAAGGTCACCACCCTCACGGGGCGGGTTCCGATTGTCACGTTTGACCGTGTGACGCCGGCTCCTCAGCGCTCAAGCAGCTGCGGTACGTCGGCGATCGAGTCGACCACCGCGGTCGGCTCGACGCCAGATTGGCGCACCTGGTCCTCGCGGTACTTCCCGGTTCGCACCAGGATCGCGTCGATTCCCGCGCGAAGCGCTCCTCCGATGTCGGACTCGATGTCGTCCCCGACCATCGCCGCCTGAGCCGCAGTCACGCCAAGATCCGCGAGGACCTGCTCGAAGAAGCCCCGCGCCGGCTTACCGACGACGTACGCCTCACGTCCGGTTGCGAACTCGATCGCCGCCACGAACGGACCGACGTCGAGCGACAATCCGTCGCCGCGCATCCAGTAGCGGTTCTTCTGAAGCGCGACCAGCTCGGCGCCTTCCATCACCTGCCGGAACGCGTGATTGAGCACGTCATAGCCGAACGCTGGTCCGAGATCGCCGATGATCACGGCGTCGGAGCCGGCCTCCGCCTCCTCCAGCTCGGCGAAGTCGTGCTTGACCTCCTCATTCATGACCAGCGACACCCGCCGGTGGTCGCGCTCGCGGCACAGCGCCACCGCGAGCGCCGCCGGAGTTATGAGCTCGTGCGCGGCGAGCGACACCCCGAGGCGGGTGAGCTTCTCGAACGTCCGGGTACGCGAGTGGGCCGTGGTGTTCGTCACGAAGCGCAGCGCGATCCCTTCACGACGAAGGCGCTCGACCGCCTCGACAGCCCCGGCGACGGGCTCGTCCTCGACGTAGAGAACACCATCGAGGTCGATCATCAGCGCGCGCACCTCCTCGAGCATGGGGGCAACATCGCACATCCGCGGAGCCGAGCATCCTCACGGCGCGGGCGCTACCGTCGGCCCGGTGGTCGTCCGTCCGCGTGTCGACGATTCCGAGCCGCGTGTCGCGTCGGCGCCCGGACGGCGGCCGCCGGCGTGGCTGGACCGACCGCGTGCAGCAAGCGCGGTTCAGAACGTCCCCGTACGTGTGCTGGGGCACGACCTGTCGGTGGAAATCTGGTCTCCGGGCGAGGGCGAGCTGCCGCTGCTGGTCGCCCACGACGGCCCCGAGTACGACTCGCTCGCGGCGCTGACCCGCTACGCGGGCGCGATCATCGAGCGCGGCGCAGTTCCGCCTTTCCGCGTGGCGCTGCTGCCGCCGGGCGAGCGCGACGAGTGGTACTCGGCTTCGGCGGCGTACGGCCGAGCCCTGGTTTCTCGGATCGTTCCGGCGCTGCGAGCCGAGGTAGCCGTCCTCGGACGCCCGGTGGGCATGGGGGCGAGCCTCGGCGCTGTTGCGATGCTTCAAGCACAACGGCGATGGCCGGGCGTGTTCGCCGGTCTGTTCCTACAGTCGGGCAGCTTCTTCTATTCGCGCTTCGACCATCACGAGTCGGCGTTTCCACACTACGGCCGCATCGTGCGCTTTGTCCGCGGCGTATTGCGAGCTTCCTCCCACCCCGACCCAGTGCCGGTTGTGATGACGTGTGGGATCGAGGAGGAAAACGTGCACAACAACCGGCTGATGGTCTCGGCACTGGCGGCCCAGGGCTATCCCGCTTGCCTTCGCGAGCTGCCCGGACTCCACAACTACCCGGACTGGCACGACGCGCTGCACCCGCATCTCACGGACCTCCTGTCGGGCCTGTGGTCACCGCGATGAACGGCGTCGCTACATATGGGCACTGGGGCCGTCCATTGCTCGCGTTCCCCACCGAGGGCAGCGATGCCTGCGAGTTCGAGCACCGCGGGATGGTCGATGCGGTCAGCGAGCTCCTCGCGGCCGGCCGGGTGAAGCTGTATTGCGTCGACACGTTCGACAGCGAGACGTGGTCGAACCCGCACATTCCGCTCGAGGAGCGCGCCCGGCGCCACCAGCAGTACGAAGCGTGGATCCTCGACGAGGTCATCCCACGCATCCGCGACGACTGTGGCGGTGCGAGCGACCTGATCGCGTGCGGATGCAGCCTCGGCGCGTTTCATGCGGCCAACTTCGCGCTGAAGCGCGCCGACGTGTTCCCGCTCGCGATCTGCATGTCCGGCACCTATGACCCGAGCGCCTGGGACGCGTGGGGCGAGCGCGGCGAGGCTGCCTACTTCAACAACCCGATGGACTACGTCTCCCACCTCGACGGCGACCATCTCGACTGGCTGCGCGAGCGCGTCAGCATCCTGCTGATCTGCGGGCAGGGCCAGTGGGAGGACACCACCGGTGCGCTGGAATCCACGCGCCGCTTCGCGACGCTGCTCAGCTCAAAGGGGATCCGGTGTGAGCTTGATCTGTGGGGGTATGACGTGCCCCACGACTGGCCGTCGTGGCGCGCCCAGCTCGCGCACCACCTGCCGCGGTTCTGCTGATGACCGAGACCACCCACCTGATCGGCCTGCTGCTCGGCACCGAGGAGGACTGGCCGACGGCGTTCGAGACCCTGGTCGCGCGTCTGGGACCGATCACCGACGCATCCGGGCACCGCCATCGGATCGCCACCGAGCGGATCACGATCGAGCCCTTCGACCTGCGCGACCGCCCGCCCTACGGGCTGGTGATCGATCGTCTCGCCTACTGGTACTACCACCCGCGCGAGTGGCTCAAGAAGATCGCGCTGATGAACGACGTGTACTTGCTCAACAGCCCGTTCACGTTTCAATCGATGGAGAAACACGCGGCGTACTGCGCGATGATCCGACTGGGCCTGAAGGTGCCGCCGACGGTGCTCGTCCCGCACAAGGACCCGCCGGACAACTCACGCTTCCAGTACACGGCGGCCCGCTACAACAGGCCGTTCGACCTGGACGCGATCGCCGAGAGGATCGGCTACCCGCTGTTCATGAAGCCGTACGACGGCGGGCAGTGGATCGGTGTCAGCCGGATCCGCGACCGCGGCGAGCTGCATCGCGCGTACGACGCCTCGGGTCAGCGGCTCATGCACTTGCAGGCCGCGGTCGAGCACTTCGACGTGTTCGCGCGGTCGCTGTCGATCGGACCCGAGACGATGATCATGAAGTTCCGTCCCGAGCTGCCAATGCACGATCGGTATGCGGTTGCTCACGACTTCCTCTCTGCCGGGGTGGGCGACGAGGTGCTGACCATCAGCCGCCTCGTCAACGCGTTCTTCCGGTGGGAATTCAACTCCTGCGAGTGTCTCGTCCGAGGCGATCAGGTCCACCCCATCGACTACGCCAACGCCTCCCCAGATGTCGCCCTGACGAGCCTGCACTATTACTTCCCGTGGGCCATCAAGACGCTTCTGAAATGGTGCACGTTCTGCCTCGTCAGCGGCCGCGCACCACCACTGGACCTCGACACTCACCGCTACTTCGCGATCGCCGACCGCGACGACCTCACCTACGAGGACAAGCTCGTCGCGTATCGCGCTCTGGTGGACGAGTACTTCGATGCCGACCGCTACCACGATTTCTGCGCGAGCCATCTCCCGCACGTCGACGAGCTCGTGCTCGACTGGATCGACTCGGCCGACTTCGACCACCTGCTCGTGAGCACGGTCCAGTCGACCTATCCCGCCCACGAGCACGATCGCTTCGTCGAGCATCTGCGCGGGCTCGTCGGCCAGTGGGTGCGTGAGCAGGGCCGCGCACCGGTGTGGGCCCGCTGATCCACTCAGTCGCGTATGAGATCACGCTCGATCGAGCGTACGAATACGGCTATCAGACAGCCGTTGGGAGCGGTCGAGCTGTGCTGCGTGCCTTCGTCGAGCATCACCAGGTCGCCCTGGCGGTACACGTAGCCATCGTTGTCGACCAGTTCGCCCTCGAGGATCAGGAAGTTCTCGCGGCAGGTGTGCTCGTGGGGAGTGGAGACCGCGCCCGGCTCCATCTTGTAGATGTAGAAGCCACTACCGGGTGCAAACGAGTCGTCGAGCTGGAGGAAGCCCTGATCGGTCAGTTCGCTGCCATCTTCATTTAGCCAGCGCTGGTACTCGGCGGTGTGGATATTCGCGACCTTGCGCCTGGCAGGTGTGATCGCCTTCATCGCTGCTCCTGGGTCGGGGCCGCGTAGTCTCGCACCGCTTCGGCCAATCCGGCTGCCGGCGCGGAGCCTCGCTCGGCTGGCGTGGCAGCCTAGTGCTGCGGCGTGCTGCCGTCGTTATGCATACACAGGAGACCCTTGGTCACCTTGACATGCGCCCGGCCGGCCGACGTCGTGGCAACGACCGAGAACGTCACCCGATCTCCCATCCGAAGCCCCGACGTCCTGAATGGCGCCGAGTACCACGCTGTCGACGCGTTGTGACCGCGCGCCCTCTCGCATGTGCCCTTGACGCAGACGGTCACCTGGTTGCCCGCCCGCGGTCCGACGTTCGAATACACGAACACCCAGATCCTGCGCGTGACGGTGGCGCCGCCGAAGTAGCCGACCTCCTCACCCTTGATCATAGGCTTCTTGACCCCGGGCTTGCCCGGACTTGCCGCAAGGGCCGCGGGCATCGTTCCGGCCAGGAGAACGGCCGCAAGTGCGACGGAGATCTTGGTTCGCATCATGCGCGGATCGAGATTATCCATCGGCAGAGCAGGGCCTTGCCTTGATCGGAGCCCGGCGCGCACGACAAGAGTCCACCGGCAGTCGCGCCATTCCGCGTGCTCACCTCGTCGAGTGGGAGCTCTAACCCTTCGGCCGCGGCCCGGGCGACATGCGCGCCACGACCAGCACCGCGCGTACCTGCTGGCGGACCTGCTGGGGCGAGAGGGCTCCGGCCGGAAGCTCGATCGTGAGCGACGCAGTGCCTGGCATGTGGTGGTTCTGCCAGTTCGTCGCGGTGCCAGGGAGCCAGTGCTGGTGATACAGCGGCAAGCCTGACACGCGGGAGTAGATCCGACCGGCTCGGGTGCTCGGGCCGAACGCCCACACCACGTCCATGTGCTGGTGGTACCAGATCGTCACGCGCGGATGGATGCGCAGGATCAGGTTGCGGGCGAGTCGCGTCTCCCGCTCTGAGAACGGGTACGGCCCGCCGTAGTAGACATCCCAGGGAACACCTCTCTGCTGCCACTCCGACGACCAGTTGGCGTTCAGGTCTACACCATGGGCGTTCTGCCGCGTGCCTGCGGCTACTCCATCCGGATTGAGGTTGGGCACGATCCACACGTCGTCGCTCGTGTGCACGAATTTGAGCGCGAGGGCGACGGCGATGCCCGCGGGCTCGTTGCCATGGATGCAGCCGAACACAAGCACGCGCGGGCCGTCCGGGTCGCCGACCCGGGTCACATAGATCGGCCGTCCGTCGTACGAGCGACCAAGGAGCATCGTCTTGCGGTGCGGTTTGAACCGCAGCGCGGAGGATCGGGTTCCGTGGCGAGGCACCGCGGTCTGCTGAGCGAAGCCCAAGCCGCTGCTCAATGCCGCCGTGAGGATCAGCACGAGGACCGCCTTCCGAGTCACGTCTCCAACGATATGTGTTGATCGCAAGGCGGACCACCGGCATCGCCCTCAGAACGCGGTGAAGTGCCGATCCGGGTGGCGGATCACCGGAACGGTCTCGCTGCTCTCGGCATCCAACGCGCACTCGACGTCGTCGGAGAAACCGCGTTCGACCAACTCTTGCGCCGACTCGCATCGCACGAGCGATGCGGCCACTCCGGCGTCGCGAGAGACGGCAACAGCGGCGGCCGCTTCCGGCGACAGGCTGCCAGGCAAACGAGCGAGTATCGATCCGGCGCCCGCGAGATCCTCGAGCGCGGGACGCAGCGCGCCGTCCGGCCACCGCTCCCCGGCGGCCACGACCAGGATCGGTCCGGTTGCTACCGAGGCGGCCGCGGCAGCGACCGCGCCGGCGTTCCGGAGGCACCCTGCGAACACGAGCGCAGCGGTGCTCGCCGCCCGCTGCGACGCAAGTGCCTCATTCGGGCTCGGGAGCACGAGCTGCGTTCCGGGCGCAAGCTCGGTCAGCGAGCACGGTGAGAGGCTCGGACGATCGGCCGCGCGATCGGCCGCCGCGAGCACCGCACCGTGACGATCGGCCCATTCGGCTGCAAACCGGTGATTGGCAGCCCAGGGGACGACCGTCGCGCCGCGACCAGCCGCGACTTCGACACACGTGCAGAACGAGAACACGTCGACCACCACGACGACGTCCGCCCCGGTGCCCGTGCCCGAACGACCTGCCGCACCCCAAGCGAACTGAAGGTCAAAGCTCGCCTGTCCGTTCACCGGGCAAGTGTCGCAGCGCTGACCGTCGGCCCGTGCCGCTTTCATCAGCTAGGATCGCTGCATGAGCGCGTCTGTGGTGATCCGCCGTGAACGAGCATCGCGCTCGCTCACCACGCGACGCTCGCCGTCGCCGCTATAGCCAGAACTTCCTAGCCAGTCGCACCCTTGCTGCACAGCTCGTCCGGGATGCGGGTGTGGAACGGAGCGAGCTAGGGCCGGCGGCGGGATGCTCACTGCGGAGCTTGCGCGGCGGGCGGGCCATGTGCAGGCCGTTGAGATCGATCCCGTATGGACGAGGCGGCTTCGTGAGCGTTGCGCGATCTACCACAACGTCGAGGTGGTCGAGGGCGACGCCCTTGCCATCGCGCTTCCGGATCGGCCGTTCCGCGTCGTGGCGACATCCCGTTCAGCATCACGACTGCACTTCTCCGTCACCTGCTCGACGATCCGGATACGGCGCTCACGCGAGCAGACCTGCTCATGCAGTGGCAGGTCGCGCGCAAGCGAGCGGGTCGGCCACGCACGGCGCTCAGCGCCCAGTGGGCGCCG
>CATPBV010000307.1 GCA_955652345.1 uncultured Solirubrobacteraceae bacterium
CCCCCGTTTCCCCGGCGCGCCGCCCCAAACGTGCTGGTTCAGTTAGAACATGCGACGGTCGGAGTCCGCACACCGGCGCGGGCTCAGCGGCAGGAAATGTCGATCCACAGGAGGAAGCCGTCATGGAGCACTCGTTAGACCGCAAGCTTGTCGTGGAGTTCATTGGCGTGTTCATCTTCGTGTTCACGGTCGGGATGGTCACCCAGAAGGCCACCGGAGCCGGGGCCCTCGCGCCGATCGCGATCGGGTTCGTGCTGATGGTGCTGGTGTTCGCCGGCGGTCACGTCTCGGGCGGCCATTACAACCCGGCGGTCAGCACCGCGGTCCTGATCAGGGGCAAGATGACCTCCAACGAATGGCTCGCCTACATCGTGGCCCAGCTGATCGCGGCCGTGCTCGGCGGGTTGCTCGTGCGGGCGATCGGTGGATCTGAGAGCGCCATCCCGGTGGCTGGCACCGGCAAGATGCTCGTGGCCGAGTTCATGTTCACGTTCGCGCTCGCGTACACCGTCTTGAACGTCGCGACCGCGAAGGGCACCGAGGGAAACTCGTTCTACGGGCTTGCGATCGGAGGAGTCATCGTCGCCGGCGCGTTCGCCGTCGGCGGTATCTCAGGCGGCGCGTTCAACCCGGCGATCGCGCTCGGCGCGAGTGTCACCGGACTGTTCCAGTGGAGCCACTATTGGATCTACGTGGTGGCTGACCTGATCGGCGCCGCGGCCGGAGCGGCCGCGTTCCTGTATATCCAGCCTGGCGAGAAGCGGGCGGGCGACATCCAGGCAGCCGCCACCAGATGAGCCGATGGCCAGCCCACGGCTGGACGGCGGCCTGAAGGCGCATGATCGTGGATGACGCTGACTCTGCCGCGCCTGGTCTGGGCGCCGTCCGGGGGCTGTGTGAGTCCACGCTGCGAGACAACTGGCGGGAGGGTACCCGGCAGTCGGATGGCGTCCGGTTCGGCTACACGCGCCCGAGCCCCGGTCACTATCCATTTCAGTGGTACTGGGACTCGTGCTTCGCGGCGATCGTGTGGCGCCACTTCGAACCCGCCCGTGCGCGGGTGGAGCTCGAGTCACTGGTTGCAGCGCAGCGTGAGGACGGGTTCATCGGGCACACGATCTTCTGGGACACGCCACTCAACGAGCGCCAGCGCCTGAGCTACAACGTCACCAGCCCGGATGCGCCGATGACGGCGAGCATTCAGCCGCCCGTGCTCGCCTGGGCCTGGCGGATCGCGGTCGGAGAGCCCGCGGATGTGCCCGCGATCTCTCGCCACTACGACTGGCTCGCTGAGCACCGGGATCTCGACGGGGACGGGCTGATCTGGATCGTGCAGCCGGACGAGTCGGGGCTCGACGCCTCGCCGCAGTTCGATGCGATCTGGAGAGCGCACGCGCATGGGCTGCCCGAGTTCCTGCTGCTCGTCCACCGCAACCGCAGGCACGGCTACGACCTTCGGCGGATCCTCGACGACGGCGGGCCCGTGTGCTGCGAGGTCATGACGAACGTGCTCCACTCGCTGTCGCTGATGGCGCTCGGCCGGCCATCGCTGACGAGCACGATCGTCGAGCGGATGTACGACGACCAGGCGGGCCTCTTCCGGCCGATGGCGCGACCCGAGCCAGAGCGGACTCCCAGCGTCACCTGGGCGGCGCTGTCACCGCTGGCGCTGCCGGACCTACCGGAGGCGATCGGGCGCCGGCTCGTCGAGGAGCATCTGCTCGACCCCGAGCGGTTCTGGCTGCCCGTGCCCCCGCCGTCCGTTCCCGCTGACGATCACGCGTTTTGCCGTCACGACACGCACCCGATCAAGCGCTACTGGCGTGGCCCGACGTGGATCAACGCCGCCTGGCTGCTGTGGCTCGGTCTGATCCGCCTCGGCTACGAGGACCACGCTGCGACGCTGTCCACCCGCGTCGGTGGCGCCGTCGCGGCGGCGGGTCTGCGCGAGTACTACGACCCCTACAGCGGGGAAGGGTTGGGCGCCGTCGACTTCGGATGGTCGACGCTGGTGCTCGAGATGCTCGAGCCCGATCCGCACGCGGCCTCGAGCTATCTGCGCGCCTAGGCGGCGCGGGCTATCAAGCTCCGGCCATCGACGACGCAGCCGGGCGGCGGCGACCCGGTTGCGCCGCGGACCCGTCCCGCCTAGTCTCCGTCGTGCGCGCGAGGGTGCACCCAGTCCGCGGGAAGGGAATCTCCCACCTCGTCCCGATAGTTCACGATCAGCCGAGCTGACGATCTCTTTGCTGCCCGAGCAGGCGGACGCCGGGCCTCGCGAAGGAGGATCGTCCTTGAACCTCGAGCACTATCGGAAGGAAGCGAAGCGGCTGCGCCGCGCGTTCGCCGCGGGAGATCCGCGCGCGTTTTCGCGGGCGGAGGCGGCCCTCGGTGAGCGGTCTAAGGAGCGCTTTCTGCTGAGCGACGCCCAGCATGTGATCGCGGTCGAGCGCGGCTATCGCTCGTGGCCCGAACTAAGGCGCGCGGCGGAGCCGATCGGGCACCCTCGGACAGAGACCGTCATCGACACCGGGCTGGAGTACCGGCCAGGGGACGCTGTCCGGGTCCGCGTGGTGCAGCGCGAGCACCGGATCTGGGTTGTCGACGATGGCGTCGCGTTCGACCAGGCGGGACGGCCGCGGGCGTGGCAGGCGGCCGCCGACAGGGTGCACAAGGAGTTCGTTGTGAACATCAGCCGGCACGGGGTGATCTCGCTGCCGGTGATGCGGGGCTACCTGTCCGAGCAGGAGGTCGTGCGCAGAATCGCGAAGGCGTCTCTCGCGCTGTATCAAGAGATCCTCGACTTGGAGGGCGCTACGGCCGGTTGAATCGCGCTCGAGCAGTGTCGACGTGTGCCCGGGCGTCGCAACCGGTGAGGTGGTCGTTGACCAGGCCCATCGCCTGCATGAACGCGTAGGCCGTCGTCGGCCCGACGAATCGCCATCCCCGGTGCTTCAGGTCCTTGGCCAGCGCCTTCGACTCCGCGGTGACGGACAGTCGCGCCAAGCCGTCGCGGTCAAGGCGCCCACCCCGCGCTTGGGGCTCGAAGCGCCACAGGTAGTGGGCCAGCGATCCCTCGGCTTGCACGAGCTCAACCGCTCGTCGCGCATTGTTGATGACCGCCTCGATCTTTCCTCGATGACGCACGATCGCCGCGTCCGCCAGCAGACGAGCGACGTCGCGCTTCCCGAAGTGCGCGATTCGCTCGAACTCAAAGCCGGCGAAGGCATGCCTGAACGCCTCGCGCTTGCGCAGGATCGTCAGCCACGACAGCCCGGCCTGGAATCCCTCGAGGCTGAGCTTCTCGAACAGACGCACGTCGTCGGACACCGGGAAACCCCACTCGGTGTCATGGTAGGCGCGATACTCCGGAGCGGAGGTGGCCCACCAGCAGCGTGCGACGCCGTCCTCGCCGGTGACGACCCCGGCCTCGCGCACCCCCGCCCGGTCCTCCGTCACCGCATCGTTCCTTCGAACCTTGCCGGGCTTGGTGCCCGGTGCCCGGCTGTCAGGACGAACGACTCGATCGGTAGCTGGCGCCCACGGAGGGTGAGCTCGCGCCGCGGCGCTCGTGCCACCAGCTGATCGTCGACCCCAGCGCTTACCAGTAGCTCGCCGCCTGACGCGCACTCCTGCATGCGCGCTGCGGCGTTGACCGGGTCGCCGAGGGCCGTGAAGTCGACAAGCTCCCCGCCCACGTTGCCGACGTAGGCGACGCCCGCGTTGACGGCGACTCCCAGGTCAAGCCAGGGGCCCTCTTCACTCCCGTAGCCGACAGCTCGGAGTAGGTCGATCCCTGCGAGGACGGCCTGTCGCCGGTACTGAGCACCGGCGATCCCCTGAACGAAGAAAGCCATCACCTCGTCCCCGATCAGCTTGTCGATCACAGCGTCATGTCGCACCAGCGTCTGTGTCGCGATCACATAGAACCGGTTGAGCAGCGCCGCAAACTCTCCCGGCAGGTTGCGCTCACCGAGCGCAGTGGATCCGCGAACGTCCGCAAACAGCACCGCGATGTCGACCTCCGCTCCCCCTACCGGGAGCGAGTCGCAACAGCGGCTGCACAGGTTCGGGTTCTTGCGCGAGCGCCTGAACCCGGCGATCCCGAGGGCGCGCCCGCCGAGGCCGCCAAACGGGTTGTTGCACACCTTGCAGCGCGGCGGGGAAGGCAGGTAGCGAAACAGATGCCTTGCCCTGACCAATGGCGCGTGCCCGTCGATCAGCAACGTGCGCCATTGCTCCGCTCGCGAGGCGTCTGGGATGGCGGGTGCGGGCTCGTTCACCGAGCGTCCCCGTGGGCGCCTACGGAGCGGCCCAGTCGACGGCGACCGTGGTGAATCTCTCCGGCGATCGCATCAAGGCTCTAACTGGCCCGCTTCAGGCTCCGCGGGCTTTGCGTGGCGCGAGAACCCGAAGAAGCGCTTGACGCGGTCAACCTCGTGCTCGGCCTCCGCCATGGGTGCTAGCAGGGTGACCACGTCCGCCAGGGTCTTCGTGAGCTGGTTGACGGAGTCGGTCAGCGGACCGACCGCTGTTGCAAGGCCCTCAATCACCTCGACGTGGTGTTCGATCGATTCCGTCGCGCGCTGGATGGCCTCCACCGCGGCGATGATCTCGCGCTCAGCCTCGACGATCGGCGTTTCCAACTCACGTTCCGCCACTCCGAGGACCGACCGCAGAGGCCGGAATAGGAACTCGAGCATCTCGGGCCAGATGCTACTCAGCGTTGGTCCGGCCGCGGCTAATTGCAGACCTGGCAGCGCCCGCGAGGGCAGCAGCAAGCCGGGAGGTCTGCGAACGCCCTGGACGGGCGCCATCGCCGAAGCCACTGGAGCGCCGCGGGCTGGGTCCGGTCATCGGAGCCCCCCGGCCAACAGCGACCTGCGATGCCGGCCAGGAGCTGATTGGTCTCAGCCTCCGGGCGCGACGCTGCCGCCTCGATGTGATGATGGATCCAGTCGCCGGGCATCGTGATCACAGGGGTACCCAGCAACATCATCGGCGTAAGAACCAAAGGCCTTAGCGAGCGGGCTCCGGGTTGAGCGGGTGCTCTACACCGGCGCCCGATGTGGCAAGAGGCTACGCGCGCTGCGGAAGCTCCGCGATCGCCTGTTGGTACATCTCCATCTGGCCGGCGACGCCCTCGTTGGTGAAGCCCTCGATGTGCCGGATGTCTTCCACCGCCAGCTGCGCGTTCACGGTGTTGCGCTGAAACTCGTCATCGGCACGGAACCCGGCGATCTGCTCAGCGCTCCCACGAACCGTGATGTAACCGCCAAGGTCGGTGTTGGGCCCGAGCAGCACCACGTCGAAGCCTTCGATCCGGCCCTCCTGCTGCATGCGGCCAAGAAGACCCAAAGCCTCGTTGAACACCTCGATTGCCCGCTCCTCGGCGCCGCGCACCGGGGTGCCCCAGCCGATGAACAGGACTCGATCGGCCATGCCAACTCCTTCCGTCGTGCCCCGCCCCTCGTGGCTGGGCCTGTGCGCTCAACTCTCGCACCGGAAACTGGCGAACGCAAACCCAGCAACGACCAAATAACAAGCCCGCGTATCACGCAATCGTCCCGCGTGTCCCGGCACGCTCGGCTTGGCGATTTGTCGCCTTGCTCCAAGGCTGCGGCGTCCGATGTGGTCGGGACCGACACGGTCCCGAGTGTTGAGCAACGCTAAGCTCAAGGTCGCGACCGACGCTGTTCGCTGTTCCATGAGTCATCGGGGGTGATGTGATTCGAGGAGAGAATGAGCGCGGTGAAGGTCACCGAGCGGCTTACGACCGCGGTGATGCGCCAGATCAGGCCGGACCTTCACGGCTCACAAGGGGCCAGTTCATCCGGGTCGCTGGGGGCGGCGCCGGATGGCTTGCCTTCGGGGGAGCGGCGTCTGCCAACGCACGGCAGCTTGGCCATGAGCGATCGCGTGCGGCGGCCCAAGCGGTCGCTGCCGGATCTCGCCGGGCCCGGTCGTTGCGCTCTCGACCCGATCTGCATCCCCCGGCGGTCAGCGTCTCTAACAGGGCCGCGGCGCGGCCAGCGCTCGCCGAGGGCTATACGTTCCTCGGGCCGACCAGCGGTGGCGGCGCACAGTCGGGCCCGCTGATCGTGGACGCGGCCGGCCGGCTCGTGTGGTTCAGGCCCGTGTCGTCCGGAAAGTGGGTGTCGAACTTCCGCGTACAGCAGTACAGGGGCGAGCCGGTGCTCACGTGGTGGGAGGGCAGAGTCCTGACACCCGGCTACGGACAAGGCGAGGGAGTGATCGTGGACAGCTCCTACCGCGAGATCGCCCGGGTGCGAGCAGCCAATGGTCGTCAGATCGATCTGCATGAATTCATCCTGACTCCGCAAGGAACGGCGCTTTTCACCTGTTACCCGCCGACCGTGCCGGCGGACCTGACGGGCCTGGGGGGCGCGCGTGACGGGCGGATCCTCGAGTCGATCATCCAAGAGGTCGACGTGCACACCGGGCGCCTCGTGCTCGAGTGGCGTAGTACCGAGCATGTACCGGTGGAGGAGTCCTACCTTCCCGTAGGAGGCGTCTACGACTACATCCACGCCAATTCGATCGACATCATGCCGGACGGAAGGCTGCTCGTCTCGGCGCGTCATACATGCGCGCTGTACAAGCTCGAGAGGCGCACCGGGAGGGTCATCTGGCGGATGGGCGGCAAGCGCAGCGACCTCGCGATGGGCAGGGGCACCCGGTTCGCATGGCAACACGATGCGCGTCTGGTGGGGAAAGGCATCATCACTGTGTTCGACGACGGCGCCGGCCCGCAACAGACCAAGTCGCATTCGCGCGGAGTGATTCTCGAATTCGACCATGCCCGCAGGTTCGTGCGGCTGATGCACTCCTACCACCATCCCAACCCGCTACTCGCCTTCGCGATGGGCAACGTGCAGACGCTGCCCGACGGCAACGTGATGATCGACTGGGGCAACGTGCCGGTCCTCAGTGAGTTCGCGCCGAACGGCAGCCTGCTGACCGACCTGCACCTACCCTGGAGCAACCCCTCATATCGCGGATATCGCCTGCCCTGGGGGGGGACTCCAGCCGACGATCCCGCGATCGCCGCAACTGTCGACATCGCCACGAACAGCAGCACGTTGTACGTCAGCTGGAACGGCGCGACTGGTGTGTCGGCGTGGCAGGTGAACGCTGGCGCGAGTGCCGGCGGACTCAGCCCGATCGGGGTCGCCCAGCGGAGCGGGTTCGAGACGGCGATCACGCTCCCCACGACCAGCGGGTATGCGTCGGTTACTGCGCTGGACGGCACCGACCAGCCACTCGCCAGCAGCAACCCGATCAGGCTCTGATCGCAGCCACCTTCGATCGGCGGCCTGCGCTGCGGAGATGATCGAGGCGCGCTGGCGACTAAGGGTCAGGAGGTCAGGCAAAAGTGTGCCTCGGATGCGGCTGCCCGCACCCGAGGCACACAGGAGGAGAGGGGCCGGAATGCACTGCGCACCCGGCCTGACCCGTTCGTCACGAAGCACGACTGCTCACCGTCGACCGCAATTCGTAACACCGCCGACGGCTTCTTAACGTGCCGCTGGTCAACTCCGATCTGATCGAGTCGGTTCGCACGGTAGCGAGGGCTCATCGGCCAGATGCGACCCACGTGTGACCGTGTTGTGCCCCTGCGGTGAAGAGCTCTATTCAGCGAGCGCCCGTTGCGCGTCGCGATGGGCACGCGCTGCTTCCTCGGCGTGCTTGCGGGCGGAGGCGACCGCGACCTCCGCATCGCGCAGCGATTCGGAGGCACGGTCCCTGCGTTGCTCAGCGGCTTGAAGCTCGCGGACGGCGCGCTCGGTGGCACGCCGGGCGGTCGCCTCAGCTTTGCGGGCGGCAGCCAGCCGTTTCGCTCGCTCTCGATTACTTCGCTCGACCCGCGCGGACGCCGTGGTCGAGCTTGAACGCCCGGCGGTCTTGCCCGGCGCGCGCG
>CATPBV010000308.1 GCA_955652345.1 uncultured Solirubrobacteraceae bacterium
TAGCGAAGCCGCCACATCCCGGCCGCGCAGACGAGCATCACCACTGCGAAGATCGCGATGCCCGGGGAGCTCGACTTGGTCCCGCCAAGGTCGAAGCTGCCTCCGAGCAGCAGCTGCACCAGGTCTCCGCCGCCGACGAGCACGGCGACCGCCGCGGCGACCTTGATCACGAGCGGTCGCTCGCCCGGCGCGAGAGGCGTCAGCGTGGCCCTGACCGCCGCGTTGCGCTGCTCGGAGCGACTGGACGGGGGCGGGGGCGGGGGCGTCCTCGTGACGGGGGCCGGCCGCGTCTCGCGCCGGCCCCGCTTGCGGCTACGGCGCGACAGCCCGGGCCTCCCTCGGCGAGCCGACCGCGGCGAGCAGCTCCGTGGCCGCTGACTCGGGATCGGGAGCCTCGGTCAGTGCCCGGACGACCGCGATTCGCGCAGCTCCCGCGGCGCCCACGGCAGCCGCGTTGTTCCGAGTGATGCCCCCAATTGCGAAGAACGGGACCGTCGCATGACGTGCCGCATAGCGCACCAGCTCGAGGCCTACCGCCGGGCGCCCAGGCTTCGTCGGCGTCTCGTGCACCGGCCCCACCCCGATGTAATCGACGGGCAGCGCGCCGGCCTCGTCAACTTGCTGCGGGTCGTGGGTCGAGAGCCCAAGCAGGAGATCGGGGCCGATCGCCTCGCGAGCGTCGCCGACCGGCAGGTCGGTCTGTCCGACGTGCACGCCGTCCGCTCCGAGCTCGACTGCCAGATCCGGCCGGTCGTTGAGGATGAACAGCGCGCGGTGCATGGCACACACGCCCATGAACTTCCGTGCCGCGGAGCGGATCTGATCGTCGGAGCCGTGTTTCATCCGCAGCTGCACGACCTCGACGCCGCCGCGAAGCGCGGCCTCGACGAACCAGGTCGGCCGGTCGTCGCACACCAGGTACAGGCGCGCCCGGAGCAGCCGTTGCGTGCGCTCGCTCAACCCCCCCAGTCTGCCAGGACCGCCGCGCTACGATGGACTCAAACGGGAGCCCCAACACCCGGGCTGAGAGGGCGGACCAAGAGGCCGCCGACCGTCTGAACCTGACCCGGTTAATGCCGGCGTAGGGAGAGCGCTTGGACAGCCGCAACAAACCATTCGACGTCGCTGTGATCGGCGGCGGAGTCATCGGTCTGTCGGTGGCCTGGCGCGCTACGCAGCGCGGCCTGCGCGTGATCGTGCTCGAGCGCTCAGATCCGGGCGGTGCGACGTCCCGGGTGGCGGCCGGAATGCTCGCTCCGGTCAGCGAGGCGGTCCTCACGGAGCAGCCGCTCCTCGCGCTCGGACTGGCCAGTACTCGTCGGTACGCCGAGTTCGTGGCGGAGCTCGAGGAAGCCTCCGGGCTTGGCTGCGGGCATCTGCGCTGTGGAACATTGCTCGTCGGGCGCGACGGTGACGAGGCCCTGGCGCTGGAGCGAGAGCTCGCGCTGCGTTCGAGCCTCGGGCTCGAGGTACGCCGCCTCAGGGCCAGTGAGGCGCGGGTACTCGAGCCGGCCCTCGCCCCGACGCTTCGCCTGGCGCTCGACATCCCGGACGACCACGCGATCGACCCGCGGCGGCTGACGGCCGCGCTCGCGGCGGCGCTGCGCGGCGCCGGGGGAACTGTCCGCGGACAGGCTGAGGTCATCGCCGTGACGATCGGCGACGGACGGGTGGGCGGCGTGCAGCTAGCCGACGAGCAGATCTCCTGTGAGCACGTGGTGGTCGCAGCGGGATCCTGGTCTGGGATGCTGGCTGGGGTGCCCGACGATGCACAGGTGCCCATCCACCCGGTCAAGGGACAGATCCTCGAGCTGCGCGATCCGAGTGGCGCGGGGCTCCTGGCCCGCGTGCTGCGGATGCGAGGTGGCTACGTGGTTCCCCGCGGCGACGGACGCTACGTGCTCGGCGCGACGATGGAGGAGCGCGGGTTCGACACGACGGTCACCGCGGGTGCGTGCTTCGACTTGCTGCGGGACGCGATCGAGCTCGTGCCGGGGCTCGCGGAGCTGGCGATCGAGCAGCTCTCGGCCGGGCTGCGACCGGCGACCCCGGACAACCTGCCGGCGATCGGTCCCGGTGCGGCTGCGGGACTTCACTGGGCGACGGGGCACTACCGCCACGGGGTTCTGCTTGCGCCCGTCACGGCGGAGCTGGTGGTCGGAGGGATCCTCGGAGACGACCAGCTCGACGGGATCGACGCCTCAGCCTTTGCGCCCGCCAGGTTCGCGACAGTCGGCGCGGGAGCGTGAGATGCAGGTGATGGTCAACGGCCAGCAGCAGGAGCTCCGGCCGGGGGCTACCGTCGCGAGCGTCGTTCGCTCCCTGCCAGGCGCACCCGAGGGCCGGGGCATCGCCGTCGCGCGGGGAGGCGAGGTGATTCCCAGGAGCGCCTGGCAGAGCACCAAGCTCCGAGACGGGGACCAGCTCGAGGTCGTGGTCGCAGTGCAGGGCGGATGATGTCGTGACCGAGCCGTTTGTGATCGCCGGCCGTGAGCTGCATTCCCGCTTGATCCTCGGGACCGGCGGCTTCACCAATCACGACGTCCTTGCAGCGGCTCTGGCCGAGTCGGCCGCGGAGCTGTGCACCGTCGCGCTTCGCCGGCTCGACCCGGCTGCCCGAGGCTCGATCTTGGACGTGCTCGATGCAGCGGGCGTAGAGGCCCTACCGAACACGGCCGGGTGCTTCACCGCTCGCGACGCAATCGTCACCGCTGAGCTCGCGCGCGAGGCGTTCGAGACCGATTGGATCAAGCTCGAGGTCATCGGGGATGACAGGACACTTCTCCCGGATGCGGTCGAACTGGTGGCGGCGGCGGAGGCGCTCGTCGACGATGGGTTCGTTGTGCTCCCTTACACGACCGACGACCCGGTCCTCGCCCGCCGCCTCGAGGACGTCGGCTGCGCAGCGGTGATGCCGCTGGGCTCGCCGATCGGAAGCGGCATGGGCATCTGCAATCCGTACAACATCTCGATCATCGTCGAGCAGGCCCGCGTGCCGGTGGTGCTGGACGCCGGGGTCGGAACCGCCTCCGACGCGGCGCTCGCGCTCGAACTGGGATGCGACGCCGTGCTCTGTGCGAGCGCCATCTCGCGCGCGCACGATCCCTGTGCGATGGCCCGGGCGATCCGATTGGCCGTGGAGGCCGGGGTGCTGGCGCGCAGCGCGGGGCGGATCCCGCGCAGGCGCTATGCCGAGGGGTCCACATCCATGCAGGGTCTGCCGCTGTTCGAGAGCTCCGACACAGCGCAGTGACGGTCAACGAGCTGATCGACTCGTGGGAAGCCGCATGGTCGGGAAGGGACACGAGCGCGTTTGCCGCCGTGTGCGACAGCGACGTGCACTACGAGGACCCGTTGACCGCCGAGCCACTCGAGGGCGCCGAGGAGCTGGGAAGCCACGCCGAGCGGCTGTGGGCGGCGTTCCCGGACGTCCGCGTTCAGAGCACCGGCGACCGCCTCGCCAACCAGCGCTACGTCGCCGCCCCGTGCAAGCTGCTTGGCACCCATCGGGCAGCGCTCGAAGGCCTGCCCGCGACGAACCGCTTCGTCGTCGTTCACTGCGTGTTCTACTGCGAGCTGCGAGGCGCCAAGCTGCTCAGAGTCCGGGCGTTCTTCGACCTCTATGACGCCGCAACGCAGCTGGGTGTGCTCCCGGCTCGTGGGACGCTCGGCGAGAAAGCGCTGCTGATGCTGCGGGGCTTCGGGGTGCGCGCCGGGCGCGGTTAACCCGGCATCAGATCCACTGCAACTGGGGCGTGATCGGACAGCAGGCCCCGCACGAGCACCTCGCCGGCATCGAGCACGCGAAGGCCGCGCACGAAAACGTGGTCCACGCCGTGGCCGCCGGCCTGCTCGAACCCTGGGACTGACGGCGACGGCAGGTTGAAATCCCCGCCGAGCACCACCGGCGCGCCGCCAGCCCACTCGAGGACCGCGTCCGCCGCCGCGCTCGCTTCGCGCGTCGCGGCCTCGGAGTTGCGAACCGTGAGGTGCAGGTTCGCCATCCACAAGGCTGGCTGCGGGTCATCAGCGAGAGCGATCTGGACGGCATGGACCCACCGCCGCTCTGGCAGGAGGCTGAGCCGCAGCATCCGGTGTTCGAGGATCTTCCCGCGGCGCACGAGGATCGCGTTCGCGCCTCCGCTGTTTGACTTCATCGCGTCCGGCCACCGAATCGCGAGGGCGCGGCGAGCGGACAGGAACACGTTGCGAGAGGTGAGCACCAGTCGCTGATCAGCCTCCAGGCGCTCGCCCAGCGTCTCCGGCCACCACGGCGGAACCTCCTGGAGCAGGGCCACATCCCAGTCCCAGCGACCCAGCGCGGCGGCGAACTCGTCCTCCAGGTAATGGCCCGCTGGTGGCATCGCGCGGCCATGCATAAGGTTCCAGGTCAGCACCCGCAAGGCCATCGCGCCCACCGTACACTCCCGCGCTCGCCAGCCCGCCGGCTCATCTGCCCGCCGTTTCCACAGGCTGTCCATAACCGATCAAACCGCCTAAAACCGACCGCCACTGACCGATCAAGCGCCCGATGAACCCCTTCTGAGGAAGCGGCCGCGCCACTTCCTCACCGGCGCCGAGCTGAGCGCCGCCGAGCTGACCGCGCTGATCGAGCGGGCGCTGGAGCTCAAGGCCGCCCCTTTCTCTTCCGCCACGCTCGCTCGCCGTACGGTTGCCCTGTTCTTCGAGCGCCCGTCGACCCGCTCGCGCGTCTCGCTCGAGACAGCCGTCGTCGAGCTCGGCGGGCACCCGATGGTGCTTCGCGCCGACGAGCTGCAGCTGACCCGAGGTGAGTCCGTGCGCGATACGGCGTACGTGCTCTCTCGACACGTCGCGGCAATCGCCGTCCGGACGGGCGGCCACTCGCTCGTCGAGGAGCTCGCCGAGCACGCCTCCGTGCCGGTGATCAACATGCTCACGGCCGAGCATCACCCCTGCCAGGCGCTGGGTGACCTGCTCACCCTGCGGGAGTCGTTCGGGCGACTCGAGGGGCTAACGCTCGCGTACATCGGGGACGGCAACAACGTCGCCCGCTCGCTTGCGCTGCTCGGCTCGCTGGCCGGCGTGCGGGTGCGCGTGGCCTCCCCGGAGGAGTACGAGCTCGAGCCGGTCGCCGAGGCCGAGCTCCTGCGTGATCCGCGCGACGCAGTCCGAGGTGCCGACGCGGTCTACACCGACGTGTGGGTCAGCATGAACGACGACCCCGAGTCGGCTGCGCGGCGTCGTGAGGCGCTCGCCGACTACAGCCTCGATGACGAGCTTCTCGACCTGGCGGCGCCTGGCGCGGTCGCCCTCCACTGCCTTCCCGCTCACCCGGGAGAGGAGATCACTGCCGAGGTGCTCTATGGCGAGCGCCAGCGGATCTGGGAGCAGGTCGAGAACCGCCGCCACGCCCAGAAGGCGCTGCTGGAGCTGCTGATCCCGTCGGGATAACGCCGACGGTCAGCTCAGGCTGAGCAGTCGGGCGACAGTGCGATCACGTACTCATGGTGCGTACCCGTGGGTGCGGAGGAACCGCTGGAGGGTCGAGATGAACGCCTTCCCGGTCGGAGCCCCCGGGATGAGGCTCCGAAGGTGGCCCAGCCGGGCCTGCACGGCAAGCGTTCTGGCGACCAGGCCCGAGTGCCCGAGCAGGTCTTCGTCGGCGGCCCACGCCGCGATCACCCCCTCTCCGTCATGCAAGTGCCGCTGGAACGTGTTCCACCAGGCCGCAGCATCCCCGGCAACCTGGGAGGGATACCGGCGGGTCACGTCGGAGAACCGGCCCTTTGCGAACTTCCAGATCTGAATCGGCTCGCCGGCTGTCGCGAACACCGAGAAGGACGTGTACGCGAACGCGGCGTCCGCGGAGACGAACACCCTGGCCGCAGTGCGACCGACATCCTCGACCATCGCGGGGAAGTCCCGGAAGTCGTGCTCGGAACGCACGTAGTGGCGGCCATTCCACCGGTATACCTGGTCCACGAAGCAGCAGTGAGCGCCCTGGGTGAACAAACCGAGGACGACGTCTTGATGCTCGCCTGGTCCCAGGTCGCGCACGTGGACCGACGATGCCCCAGGCCCGATCTCGGCCGGTCCGCACCACGGCAACAAGCAGTAGCGCGATCTCACCGGAGCGTCGAACAAGACCTCGTCATATTTCGTGATCGTCAGGTGAAGATGGCTGTAGTGAGATGGTTGTACGGCTTGGAACGTGAACATCGCCTGCACCGGGTTTCGATGCGCTGCGCGGGTGCCGGCCGCCGCGGTCGCCATCACCAGGGCGATCGCGGCGGCAGAGACGGACGCGATGACGAGAGCTCGTAACCGGTTTCGACTGGCGATCGACACAACTACTAGATTGCTCGACGCGGCCCGGCGTGACGGGCTTGGCTACGGCAAGGACGCGTGCCGCAGCTTGCCGCCGTCGATCCAGTCGAGCGCGTGCCCGCGCAGCCTCAGTGAGCTCGCCCGAATGGAGCTGCCGTGATCGAGCGTGGTGACCGTGTGTCCGATCGCACGGTGAATCGTCACCTCGCTGTGGGGGCCAAAGCCGGGGTTTCGCTCAGTCGCCCAGGCGACATTCCCCGATGGCGCCAGGACGTAGGTGACCAGGCTGTCGAACAGGCGTGGCACCATGTAGCTGACACTCACCGTGTGAAGCACCTTGCCGCCGGCCAGGTCGCGCACCGTGAGCGTGCTGCTCCCGGTGTCCACTCCGTGCTGATCGACGATGAAGCCGGCCATCGTTCCCCGGAGCCGGATCGCCCTGACCCTGCTGAGCGCGCTGGTCGAGGCGAGGAGCTGTGGCTTCGCTGCTCCGGGTGTGCACCCGTAGTAGTTATAAAGGGTGCCCAGCGCAGTGCGGCCCGTGGGCACGCGGTAGATGCGGCCGACGCTGTCCGCGACGACGGTCTTTGCGCCTGTCGGCCCGCACGCCGCCTTCTGCGCCCGGGTGCTGGCGGCCAGCACGAACAGGATCACGTACGCAGCCCCGCAGAGCGCTGCGAGCGCGAGCAATGATCGAAGATTGAGTATCCGTCCCGGTCTGATTCTCACGGATGTTCCTTTTCCTTAGAGATGTAATACCCGGCGAAGCCACGAAGCAGTAGGCGCCCCGACCTCGATCCCGGGTTCGTACGTGATCTACGCGCGAGCGCGAAATCCGTCACACGCTAATCGGCAAATCCCTGGGATCGGCTTTAGAGCGCTGGTGAGCCGTCCAGGTGAAGGTCGTCGACCATCACCCCGAAATCGAGTCCGTCGAGCTCGCCGAGCTGACGGAGCAGCTCCTCGGGGGTCAAACGCTGGCCCTCGAGCCAGAGCCCCTTCAGCAGGTCACCTGCTTCTGGGCGGTCGAACCAGGCCGCTCCGAAGCGGTCGCGCAGCACGCGGCGCAGGTGCGTCTCGAGCGCCCAGGCGCGCAGGTAGCAGGCGCAGTAGAACCCTGGGTCGACGTCGGCGAGATATGTCTCGCGGGCCCAGGCGACCCCCACGGCCGCGCCGAGTAGCTTGGAGTAGCGATCCGCCATCGTAGAAAGCGACCCGTCGGTCCCTGGCCCGTGCAGCTCGAGCTCATAAGCGAGCTTGCCGGCGTAGCGCCGAAGGTAGACGAGCCGCTGAGCCCGTGCGTGGGAGACGAGCGACGATGCGTCGGTCACGCCGAGCCGCCGGCGCAACCACTCCGGGTCCTCGACCAGGTTCTGGAGCAGGAACGCAAACGCCTCCGTGATCGAGTTGTCGCCCAGATAGCGGAACTCGAACGGAAGCCCCGGCTCGACGTTTGCGAAGTGCTCGAGGTGCCCTCCCTCGTGAAACAGCACCGAGAAGTCTTCCCAGCCCCCGATCGGCGTCAGGACCAGGTACACCTCGCCCGGCGAGCGCACCGCCGCGCAGAAGGCCCGGGGGGACTTCTTCGGCCTCGACTCGACGTCGAGCACCACCCCAGGCTGGCTGTTGACGTCGATTCCGAGTCCGTGCATGGTGCGCACGAAGCTGGGCAGGAGCTGGTCCGCCGGAAACAGCGCGTCCATGTTGGCGGCGCGGAAGAACCGCGGCAAGTCGCTCCGCGCGAGCTCCGAGAACCCAAGCCCCAGCGTGCTTCGGAGCTCCGGCTCGAGAACTTCCGGGTACGGCGTCTCGGTAGCTCGGATGAATGACTCCGTCTGGGTGTGGAGCCCGTCGAGGTCAAGCAGCTTGGATTGCTCGCACATCTCGCGATAGCTGCCCCAGCCGAGCTCAGCCGCGCAGTGATGTTGGCGATCGGTCTGCTCGCGATACAGAGAGCCGAGGTGCTCATCGAGGGCTCGCACGCGGGCGTCCTCGATCGCCGCCCGCCTGGCAGCGTCCGGCTCATTGGCCTGGACCACGGAGGACTCCCGGAACCCCAGCCGTTCCCCGTTGACCTCGATCGACAGCTCGGCCTCGCGACGCGCCAGCTCGGACTCGACGCTCTTCGTGGCCTCCCCGATGTAGCCCTGCACAGCGAAGTCGACGAGCATCGTCAAGCGCCGGCGGTCGTCGTCGGCCGCTGCGCGGTCAGCCAGGTCTCGCAGCCACTCCACGGCCTCGCTCGTGAACAGCTCTGTGTGCTGCTCGTAGATCGGCTCGATCTCGTATGCGTCCTTGAGGCCTGCATAGTGTCGGTAGTACTCGCCTTCAAGCTGCGAGACGAAGGTCTCAGCCGATCGCCGGTAGGAGTCCAGTTCCATGCGGCTGCCATCCTAGTGTCGATGGGGACTCAGACAATCCGACCACGGCCGGGCGACGAGCTTCAGCTGACGATCGACTCGCTCGCGTTTGGCGGCGCCGGCGTGGCGCGCCTCGACGGCTACGTGGTGTTCGTCGCGGACGCTGTGCCGGGCGACCGGGTGCTCGCCAGCGTGACCAAGTCAAAGCGCGCCTACGCCGAGGCGCGCGCGACCGACATCGTCGAGCCGAGCGCGCAGCGAATCCCGCCCGCCGCAAACCACCCCGGCGCTCCCTGGCAGGTCCTCCCCTACGAGCGCCAGCTCGAGGTCAAGCAGGAGCAGGTTCAGGAGGCGCTCACGCGACTCGGCCGGCTCGAGCACTTCACGCTCGAGCCGATCGTGCCGGCAGTCGAACCCTGGAGGTATCGCAACAAGCTCGAGTATTCGTTCGGCGCTGACGAACACGGACGTCTGATCTGCGGCTTTCACGTCCCTGGCCGTTGGGACCAGGTGGTGGAGGTGACCGACTGCCTGCTCGCGTCCGAGCAAGCCAATGCCGCCCGCGAGCGCGTCGTGCAGTGGTGCCGGACGGCAGGGCTCGCCCCCTACGATCGCCGGTCTGGCGAGGGATTCCTGCGGAACCTGGTCGTTCGCGAGGGTCGCCGCACCGGACAGCTACAGGTCCGTCTCGTCACCGGGGCGGGGCGGCTCGACCGCGACGGGTGCTCACGGGCTGCGCAACCAGCCGATGGCGTCCTCTGGACGCGCACCGACGCCGTGGCCGAGACCACTCAGCATGGCCAGACCGAGCTGTTGTCCGGCACAGACCGCCTCGAGGAGGAGATCGGCGGGCTACGGGTCCGGATCGCCCCCGAGGCGTTCTTCCAGACGAACACCGAGATGGCAGATCAGCTGTATGGGCTCGCGAGCGAGTACGCAGAGCTGAGCGGCTTCGAGCGTGTGTACGACCTGTACTGCGGGATCGGCACGATCGGGCTGCTGGTCTCGCCGCGCGCCGCCGAGGTCTGGGGACTCGAGCTTCAAGAAGATGCGATCGCAAACGCGATCGACAACGCGCGACTGAACGAGATCGACAATGCTCGGTTCTTCGCCGGCGATGTCCGCCTGGCGCTGCGCGAGCTCACGGCGCGGGCCGGCAATCCCGACGTGGTCATCGTCGACCCTCCCCGCGCCGGGCTCTCCCAGAAGGTCGTCCGACGCGTGATCGAGGCGTCTCCCCGCCGGATCGTCTACGTGAGCTGCAATCCAACCACCCTCGCGCCCAACGCCGCCCAGTTGACGGAGGCGGGCTATCGGCTCATCCGCGTGCGGCCGGTCGACATGTTCCCGCAGACACCGCACATCGAGTGCGTGGCGGTGCTCGAGCGCTGATCTAGCGAGCGAACGCCCTCATGTCCGGATGTGGCCGTCTGGAGCGGCCAGGCAGCCAGGGGCGAGCTCGCGCCCTAAAGGTGCCGGCCCGCCGGCCGATGAGCGCACCAGGTGACCCGCCATGCGCGTCGGGCGCGGGCACGGCTCTACTGGAGACAGGAGGCAACGCCTGATGAACTCAAATCTGATCGTGTTCGGGACCATCGGATTCATCGCCCTGTGCTTCGTACTGTCCTACGGGGGAGTGGCGATGATGAACGGGGGCACGTTTGCGCGCCGGCAAGCGAGGCGCCTCAAGGACCCGGTCGACGGCGTCCTGCAAGTGGTCGCCGCGAGCAGTCCGCCGTTCAACGCGTCGGCGAGCAACTACACGCTGACCGGCGTCATCCAGGCCCCAGGGGTACCCGCCACATCGGTTACGCACAGCGGGATGGCGGCCCTGTCGAAGTGGCCCCAGCCTGGCGCGCGGCTGCCGGTGACGGTTTCGCGTTCGCAGCCGAACAGATTCGTGATCCGCTGGGACGAGATCTCCGACAGCAGCCAACAGGCGAGCCAGCTGGCCGAACAGCTGGCTCAGTCGCTGCGTACCGCCGGCGGTGCGGGCCAGCCGACCGCGAGCTCCCTCGGGACTCCCACCTCGATCGTCTCAGACCCCGGTGACCTCATGCAGAAGCTGGAGGCCTCTGGCCTCGCGATGACCTTTCCGACGGCGGACCAGACGGGTGCCGCACCGACAGACGCGGTCGACCAGCTTTCGAAGCTCGCGGACCTTCGGGACCGCGGGATCCTGACCCCCGCGGAGTTCGAAGCTCAGAAGCAGAAGCTGCTGGGGCAGTAGTCCGCGCCCGGTCGATCGAGCTACCGCCGCTGCCCGAGCGCCGGTAGGGTCCGCGCCGATGCGCGCGGTCACGATCAGAGATACCGAGCTGGTGGTCGAGGAGCATCCGGATCCCACACCGGGCGCCGGGGAGGCTCTCGTGCGGGTGAAGGCCGCGGGCATCAACGGCGCGGACATACACCAGCGGCGCGGCCACTACCCGGCGCCGCCGGGCTCGCCGCCGGACATCCCCGGACTCGAGCTGGCCGGCGAGGTGGTCGCGCTCGGCACTGGGGCCACCCGCTTCTCCCAGGGCGATCGCGTGATGGGCATAGTTGGTGGAGGTGGCCAGGCCGAGCTTGCGGTCGTCCATGAAACCGTTCTGATGGCCGTACCCGACTCGCTCGATTGGACGGCCGCAGGTTGCGTTCCGGAGGTGTTCACCACCGCCCACGACGCGGTCTTCACCCAGGCCCAGCTGAGGCCCGGCGAGCGCCTCCTGGTCCACGGCGGCGCGGGCGGCGTCGGCACGGCAGCGATTCAGCTCGGACGCGCCGCCGGCGCCAGAGTCACGGCGACAGTGAGGAATGCCGGTCTGCGGAAAGACGTGGAAAAGCTGGGCGCGAAGGTGATCGCGCCCGAAGGCTTCACCGACCACGGCCCGTTCGACGTGATCCTCGAGCTGGTGGGCGCGCCCAACCTCGCCGACAACCTCGCGTCATTGGCGACCCAGGGCCGGATCGCGATCATCGGGGTCGGCGCTGGCGCCAAGGGCGAGCTCGACCTGAGGATGCTGATGGCAGTCCGCGGCCGGATTCATGCCTCGATGCTGCGCGCCCGTCCGCTCGAGGAGAAGGCGCTGACCGCGCGGGCGATGGAGCGCGCGGTGCTTCCGCTGTTCGAGGCCGGGACGCTCACCGTCCCGATCGCCGCGACTTACCCGCTCGATCGAGTCGAGGAGGCCTACGACCGGTTCACCGCCGGCGGAAAGCTCGGCAAGATCGCGCTGACGATGGGCGCTTAGCCGCCGAATTCAGCCTCGTCCGCTTCCAGGCCGGGCTCGTCCTCGGCCGCGTGGATCGCGCAGAGCGGCGGACCGCCCGACTCCATCACGGCCTGCAGCTCGCCAGCCGTCAGCTTCGCGCCGCACTCGGCGCAGCGGTCATCCCGCTCGATTGCCTCGTCGTCGAGGACCATGCCTCCGAGCCTACCGCAGGCCGCTGGCCCGACGCATGCAGCCACGGGATGACGGCGAGCGGGTCGCGCGACGGAACAACCTCAATGAAGGGGGCGGGTTCGGGCTGCTGACCGGTGCGTCTCCAGGCTGAGGCCCAGAATCGTGTGCATGACGCGTCACGGCACGTGTCTGCTGGGATGCGTGCCGTGTCATGCACACATGACGTGCGTAACACGGCAAGCACACCCGCGGACGCGGAGCGTGACGCGTCATGCACACGGACTCGCCCCCTCATTGGGCAGTTTCAGCCGACGTAACCGTCGCGAACCTCACGCCGCGCGAGCACCGCTTGACCGCAGGGCACGGCATCTCGGCTCTCCCCCCGCGTGCCGCCCAATCTAGTACGGCGGCAGGTCAGTCCACCACTGCCCGAGCACGCGGAACGCGGCCCAGAACTCGCGCTTGGCGCTCTCCTCGTCGAGCGCCTCGTCGATGTTCGGCACGTACAGCGCCTCGATCGACGGGGTGAGCCGCTGGATCTCGCCGGTCACCGGATGCACGTCCCGCCGCAGCGGCAGCTCCAGCTCGTTGATGACGCCGAGCGCATCGAGTCCCATCACCACGACGATCTTCGGCGAGACGATCGCGATCTCCTCGCCCAGCCGCGCGACGCAGCTCGGGTCCGCCATCGCGGGGTCCAGGACGGGGCACTTCACGCACAGCGTCCCGTACACCGCGAGCGGATCGATCGACAGCCGCTTGAGCGATTTCATCAGCGCGTTGCCGGTGCGGCCGTAGAACGCCACGCCCTCCTCGACCTCGGCAGGCCGGGCTGAGTGCTTGATCAGGAAGATGTCAGCCTGGGGGTGCCCCGAGCCGAGCACGGGCATCAGCTGCCCCCGCGGGCACTCCCGGCAGCTCTGGACCTCGCGCGCGAAAGCGTTCAGCTCGCGGATCGCTCGCTCGAGGTACTTTTCGCGGATCTCGTCGTCGGTAGCCGGCACTGAGACCGGATTGGACGGCCGGCTGGCTTGTCCTTGCGGATGCATCAGGAGTTGCGGCGCCCGCGGTTCGCTGCCCGTGGGCGCTCGCGTCCGGTCGCGCGGCGAACTCGGCGGTCCCGAGCAGCCTGTCGAGCCGAGCTTGGCAGGGCTTTCGTCTGGAGGAACTTGAGTGCCTGCACGTACAGGAGGCTCGCCGGGTTGCGGACGATGTCGGCGTCGCGGAGCGATTCGAGGAACTCCTCGGGTCCTTCGAAATCGCGCATCCTGATTCGCACCGACCCGAGGCCCTGCGGCACGTGCGCGTCCGAGCCGGCTCCAGCCGGAATCCGGTACTTCGCCGCGAAACGGGCCGCCTCGTCGTTGAACTCGGTGATCGCGACCCTCGGGTTGAACACCTCAATCGCGTCGACGATGTCGACCACCTCCAGCAGGTGCTCGTAGTCGGGGACCGAGTGCAGCCTGTCGAACGGATGCGGGATGTACACGACGCCGCCCTGGCGCTTGATCTCGGCGATCGTGTCAGCGAGCGACATCCCGCGGGGGATCTTCTCCTCGATGAACAGACCGATGACCTCGCCCTGGCTCGCGGTCTTGATCTCCTCGCCCACGATCACCTTGATCCCGCCGGCCTTCGCTCTGGCCTCGTGAGCACCCGAGATCTCGTTGTGGTCGGTGATCGCTATCGCTCCCAGGCCTCGACCGCGAGCCTCCGCGAGCAGGACCTCGACCGGCGTGGCGCAGTCATAGGAATGATCGGTGTGCATGTGCAGGTCGACGTCGATCAGACGGCGGGACTGCAGCGCGCGCCGAAGCCGGGCGTTCCCTCGGCCGTCATGCCTGCGCGCGACAACTCCGTCGTAGACCGCCTCGAGCTCATCGGCCACGCGCGAGAACGCGAATCGCGCCCCCAGCTCCTGCTCGCGTGCTTGACGGCGCTCGCGAATGCTTGGGTCCGAGATCACCTGGGCAAGGTGTGCCGCGAGTGTCTGCACGTCCCCCGGCACGAACACGAAGCCGTACTCGCCATCGGCCAGCAGCTCCTCGTACGGCGCGAGCCGCGAAGCCACCGGCGTCACGCCTGCCGCGAGCGCGCGCACGAGCGTCCAGGGGATCGGTCTGACCCCCTCGGACGCAAGCACGATCGCGTCTGAGCGACCGAGCGCATCCTCCTCGCTGGTGCTCGCGCCATCGACGAACTCCACGCGATCGCGCAGTCCGCGACCGAGAGTCGCGGGCACCGCAAGCGGCTTCTGCGAGAAGACCGTCGCCCGCCACTCCGTGCCGGTCGGCAGCAGCCGTAGCGCGCGCAGGAAGATGCGGAGCGCGGCGCGTTCCTCCGATGCGCTGAACAGGATCTGCGGCGGACCGGTGGGCTTCGCCTCGGACTGCACCGAGGCTCCGGGCAGGATCACGCGGTAGTCGCCGGGGAAGTACCGCTGGATCAGCTCGCGCGTGGCCCCGTAGCTCGCGATCCGGGCGTCGAGCCGCCCGAACAGCAGCCGCGAGAGGGGACGGGCGAGCTGGGTCGAGAGGATTCGCTCGGTCGGGGCGTGGAAGCTCCCCACGTTCAGTGCGCGCGAATGGCGCAGGGCGGCGCTCGAGGCACTCGGGGCGAACGGCTCGTGGACGTGGACGACGTCCAGGCTGATGCCGGTCAGCGCCTCCTCGATTGTGCGCGCGATGTCGACCGGGAGCGATGCCGCTCTGCGCCGGGTGGGGGAGAACGGCAGCACCTCCCCGACGCCGAGCACCACCGGTCTGCCCTTCGCCTGGTCAAGGAGCGAGTTGGCCTCGGTCCGGATTGCCCGCCGGCTGTCACGAACCAGGTCGGGCGACTGCGACGGCGCGATAATCAGGACGCGGTGTCCGCGGGAGGCCAGCTCGTCCGAGACGCGGGCCACATAGTCGCCAACCTCGCTGCGGACCTCCCAAGCGACCGGGCTCACGTGCGCGATCGCGA
>CATPBV010000309.1 GCA_955652345.1 uncultured Solirubrobacteraceae bacterium
CCCAGCGTCAGCGTCTGCCAGCCGAATACCGAGCCGTAGAAGGACTTCGCGCCTTCAACGTCGCGGGTGTTGAGCCCGTTGAAGTTCAAGGAACCCGCCTCGTTGACGATCCGCGCGCCCTTGTGCTGCTTCGCCTGCCACACGCAGAACGCTGCGCCCTCGGGATCGGCGAACACCGCCATCCGCCCCGCGTCCATGACGTCGAATGGGTCCATCAGGGCCTTGCCGCCCGCCTCGAGGACCTTGGACGCGGTCTGGTCCGCGCTCTCGACCCAGACGTAGGTGTTCCACCTGGCCATCGGCGGCGCGCCCTCGGGATTCGACCCGACGGCAGCGACGTCGCCGCCGCGAAGCCGCGCGATGAAGTACCTGGCCTCCGACTCCGGCGGCATCACGTCCTCGCACTCCCAGCCGAATAGACCGCTGTAGAAGTCGACCGCGGCCTCGGGGTCTGGCTGGCTGGTGTCGATCCAGCACGGGACGCCAGGGATGTAGCCGTCACGCTCGGGCATTGCTGCTCCTCTCGTCGTTAGTAGCTGACTTCACCCTACGAGCTATTTAGGTCAAGATCTGTCCTCAATGTCGGAGAAGATGCAAAAGACATGACGGAGACATCGGGCCGCCTACTGGAGCTTCTGTCTCTGCTCCAGACGCGCCGCGAGTGGCCGGGCGGAGAGCTGGCAGACCGGCTCGGGGTGTCCTGCCGGACGATCCGCCGCGACATCGAGCGGCTGCGCGGGCTCGGCTACCCAGTGGACTCACTGACCGGCCCGGCCGGCGGCTATCAGCTTCGCGCCGGGACCGCGATGCCTCCTCTTCTGCTCGATGACGAGGAGGCGATCGCGATCGCGGTCGGCCTTCGCACCGCCGCGCGTGCCTCCGTGACCGGCATCGAGGAGACCGCGGTAAGGGCATTGGTCAAGCTCGAGCAGGTCCTGCCGACACACCTTCGCCGCCGCGTCCGGGCCCTCGGGTCGGCGACGATCAGCCCCCCGGTCGGCGGTCCGACAGTTGACCCCCAAGATCTGACCGTGATCGCCGGGGCATGCCGCGAGTCCGAGCGCCTTCGCTTCGCGTATCGAAGCCGGGACGGCACCGACAGCCGCCGCGAGGTTGAGCCGTACGCCCTGGTGAACCTCGGCCGGCGCTGGTATCTCCTTGCCTGGGACCCTCGACGCGAGGACTGGCGCTCTTTCCGCGTCGACCGCCTGGCGAGGCCGGCCTCGACCGGTGTGCGCTTCACGCCTCGTAGGCTGCCGGCCAAAGATGCCGCCGCGTTCGTGAAAGACAGCATCATCAGAGCGCCGAACCGCTTCGAGGCACGCTTGACGCTGCGCGCCGCCGCGGACGAGATCGCGGGCCGTGTCCCCGCTTACTGGGGCACGATCGAGCCGATCGATGCGCACACCTGCGAATACCGCACCGGCGATGACGACCTTGGGTGGCTGGCGCTGCGCTCGCTGCGCGTCGCGATGCTGGTTGCCGAGTTCGAGGTGCACGAACCGCCCGAGCTGGTCGAGCACCTGCGGACGCTCGCCGAGCGACTCGGGCACGCCACGATGTCGGGAGGCGGTGAGCTGCTGGCCGGACCTGCGGGCTGAATCGTCGCGGTCAGCGGAGGCCGTTCTCGAGCAGCGCCAGCGCGCGGTTGCCGTGCCGTTTGACGCCGCTCGCGATCTGCCTGCTCGGGGTGCCGGCGATGATCTCGCGGCGGACGTAGTCCAGCAGCGCCCTGTGTACGCCAAGCAGCGCGTTGGCAAAGACCCAAGGCTCGATGTCGTCCGGCGCCTGGCCGCCCTCCTGCGCGATCAAGTTCGCGAGCGCGCGTGTGTAGCGGTCGAGGATCTGCTGCTCGCGCGCGAGTAGTGCCGGGCTCTGCGCGATCACCCGGGTGATGGCGCGCAACTGCTCGGCGGCGCTGGGGTCCGTGGATGCAATGAATCCGCGCGGCGTGAGGATGAAGCGGCGAAACGCTGCAATCAGCGATTCGCCGGCCGGCCGGTCGCGGATCGCGCTGAGCATCTCCTGCTCGAACACCTCCATGCGCTCGTAGACGAGGTCCTCCTTGCTGGGGAAGTAGTTGAACACGGTTCCCTCCGAGACCTCGGCGACGCGCGCGATCTCGGCGACGGTCACGTGTTCGAAGCCCCGCTGTGCGAATAGCCGTCGTGCGGTGTCGGCGATCAGGCGACGCGTGCGCTCCCTCTTGCGCTCGCGGAGGCCGGGCGCGGTGGGCGCGATCGCTCGCGTCGTGTCCGCTGCTGCGGGGTTCTCGGTCGCCATGTCCGTACTCTAGCGATTTTCTAGGTTGACAATATAATTAGAGTCACTATAATTTTAGTCGCACACTAATAGGAGGTTCGATCGACATGACGACCACGACTTCTCTGCGCAGGCTGCTGCTCCCGTTCAGCGGGCTGCTGCTGGCGATGTTCATCGCCGCGCTAGACCAGACGATCATGGCGACGGCACTGCCGACGATCGCAGGCGACCTCGGCGGCCTCAGCGAGCTGCCGTGGGCGGTCACCGCCTACGTGCTCGCGGCAGCTGCGGCGACTCCCGTCTGGGGCAAGACCTCCGACCTGTACGGGCGCAAGGACCTCTTGCGTGCAGCAATCGTCCTGTTCGTCGTCGCCTCCGCCCTCTCCGGCATCTCGCAGAACATCGGCGAGCTGATCGCGTTCCGCGCCATCCAGGGAATCGGCGGGGGTGGCGTGATGACGCTCGCGATGGCGACCGTCGGCGATCTCGTTGAGCCGCGCGAGCGGGGGCGCTACCAGGGCTACATCCAATTTGTGTTCGTGCTCGCGAGCGTCGCCGGCCCGCTGCTCGGCGGCCTGCTCGTCGACCACCTCTCGTGGCGCTGGGTGTTCTACGCCAACCTGCCCGTCGGGATCGCCGCGTTGGTGCTACTGACCGCGTTCTTGGACGTGCACATCGAGCGCCGCCCCGCGCGGATCGACTTCCTCGGAGCAGCCCTTCTGGCAGCCGCCGTCAGCGCGATCCTGCTCGTCACCACCTGGGCCGGCGACCGATACCCGTGGGGTTCGGCGCCGATCATCGGGCTCGGCGCGGCCGCGGTCGTGCTGCTCGGCGCATTCGTTCTTCGCGAGCGGGTTGCGCCTGATCCCATACTGCCGCTCCGGCTCTTCCGCGACCCGGTGTTCGTGGTTGTCAGCGGGGCGTTGTTCATCACCACCCTGTCGCTGTTCGCGGCGATCGTGTTCCTGCCAGTGTTCCTACAGCTCGTGACCGGCGCGAGCGCGACGATGTCGGGGCTGCTCGTGCTGCCGCTGCTGCTCACGAGTGCCGTGTCGACCGTTGTATCCGGGCGGATCATGGCCCGCACCGGCCGTTACAAGGTGTTCCCGATCATCGGCTTGGCGCTGATGAGCGTTGGCCTGGTGCTGCTCTCGACGCTCGATGCGTCGAGCTCCCGGGTCACCGCTGCCCTGTTCATGGCGGTGTTCGGAGCCGGATTCGGGATGGTCACGCAGATCCTCGTGGTCGCGATCCAGAACGCCGTGGAGCCGCGTGAGATCGGGACCGCAACCGCGTCGGCGAACCTGTTCCGCGCGCTCGGCGGCTCGGTCGGCGTCGCGATCTACGGCGCAGTCTTCACAGCTGGCCTGCGCCACTGGCTGCCGCGCAAGCTGCCGGGCAGACTGCCCGCGGGAATCGATCCGCGCGGGATCCAAGCGACACCCGGCCGGATCCACACCCTCGCCCCCGCCGTTCAGCACGGCGTCGCGCAGGCAGTTGCCAGCTCGCTCCACGACGTGTTCCTCACCGCCGCCCCGATCGCGGCGGTCGGGTTCCTCCTCGTCCTGGCGCTGCGCGAAGTGCCGCTCCGGGGACGCGACGCCGCGAGCCGCCCGCCCCAGGCGACTTCCGCCCCGTCCAAGCCCCAGCAAGCAGCCGCATAGGGAGCCCTGATCGCCATCGGCAATTTGTTGTTACCAGCTCTGGCCCAAACTACAGCTTGTCGATCGTCGGGAACGTCGCGTCCGCGCGGACGCAAGCCCGTAGGTAGAGAGCGACCCCGACGTCGCCGGTCCAAAGGGTGAAGCGCCCGCGGCCGGACCGTTCACGTTCGCGCTGAACCTGCTCGATCGTGTGCATCGCGAACCGGCGGGCCCGGTCAAGCCAGCGTTCGTCACTGGTCAAGGTGAACAGCTTCAGGAACGCAAAGCCGTTGCCCCCGGTGCCGTGGCAGAGGCCTGGGCCCTTGCGCAGAGGCCCGGCCCGCCAGATCAGCTCCCCGCCGGCGAGCGCCAGCTCCAGCGGCATCAGATCACCGACAGTGGCAACGATTCCAGGCGCACCGTGGCACCACTGCACGCGAACCAGGTCGCGTCCCTTCACCGGCTCGGCCACGGGCGACCAGTTGGCCAATCCGTTCTCGCGAAGCGCGGTTCGCTCCAAGGCGCGCGTCACTCGCTCGCGCAGCGCTTCATCGTTGACATAGCCCCGCACCGCGTGAGCGTTTCCGGCAAAACCATGCGCCGGACCGAGAATCTGCGACACCCGGCCATAGAGAGTCTGGGTCCACAGGTCCGTGGTCGTGTCCCATCGCTCCCACAGCAGCCCCGCACTCTCGTCCCACTCATCGTCGAGTCCGCACGCTCGGGCAGCAAGCATCGTTCCCGACGAGCCCCACATCAGCTCCCAGGTCGGGTGCTCACGATTCTCGTACACCAGCTCGCGCAGACGTCGCTCATCTGCAGCCGACGAACCGACCCTCGCGGCGACGACCAGCAGCCCCGTCTCTCCCATCCACAGACTCGGGGCGTGCGCCCGGTCAGCGAAGTCAGGCGCTGCCCGATAACGATCGATCGCCCCCGCCACCATCCCTCCAGCATCGATCGATGACCCCAGTTCGTGCAGCGCCCAGATCATTCCGGCACTGCCGAGATACAGGGAGCTGATGGATTGGTCCTCGGCTGCATCGTCGCGAGGGTGGCCCGGCCAGCCGGCATCGCCGACCGCCCCCTCGGCATCAGCCACGATCGCCGCCACCGCAGCCTCGGCACGACTCGCATCCCATGCGCGCTCCGTCAGCGCCTCGTGCTCCTCGACTCGCCACAACAACGTCAGCTGATCATCTCCCAAATAGGGCATCAGCGGCAGACCGCCCCTCGACGCGCGCACCCGGTTTCTTGCAAAGAGCTCGTGCGCCCCCGCAGACCGCAGCGCGCCCGGGTCCTTGCCGAGAAGCGCGCTCAACCGCTGGCTCCGGAATAACGATCATGAAAATATCGTCGTCCAGAGCCCTCGGTGAACTTCATAATCCCAGCCTGCGTGCTATGGCAAGGAACGGTCTTGCGGCCGCGGCTCGAGGCGTGAAGACCCGAGCGATGACGCCAGACGAGGTTCGAGATCACTGTCTGTCGTTTCTCGGAACCGAGGAGTCGTTCCCCTTCGGGCCTGAGACCTCCGTGTTCAAGGTCGCCGGCAAGATCTTCGCGCTGTCCCAGCTCGGCGAGAGGCCACTCCGCGTCAGCCTCAAGTGCGAGCCTGCGCTCGCCGAGCAGCTGCGTGCGGCGCACCCCGCCGTGATCCCCGGATACCACCTGAACAAACGCCATTGGAATACCGTGACCATCGACGGCTCGCTGCCCGATCAGACGATTGGAGACATGGTGGAGGACTCCTACGACCTGGTGGTGAGCAAGCTCCCACGGGTGCGCCAACGAGCGCTCGCCTGGCGTCCCGGCGCCTGAGGTTCGCGCCGAACTGTGCGCGCTGCAAGAAGAGGAGCGAACCGTGAAACGTGTGCAAGTTGACGACGTAGAGATCGAGTACGAAGTTCGAGGGGACGGCGAACCGGTCTTGCTCATCCCGCTGAGCGTGATCATCGAAGGGTTGGCGCATCCGCTGTTCGGCCAGCCGGAGCTCGCTGGGAACTACCGGTTGATTCACTACCACCGACGCGGCTGGACGGGGAGCAGTCGCGGTGAGGGGCCACCCAGCGTCGCGCGACAAGCCGCCGACGCGGTTGCCCTCCTAGGGCACTTGGAGATCGACCGGGACCACGTGGCCGGGCACTCGTATGGCGGGGTCATCGCGCTTCAGCTCGCCGTCGGCGCGCCCGAGCTGGTGTATTCCGTTGCGCTGCTTGAGCCGGCCCTGCGAGCCGGACCCAAGGCCCAGGCGCACCTCGAGCGAACGATCGCCCCGGCGAGGGAGCACTACCAGTCTGGGGACAAGCGGGGCTTCGTCACAGCGTTTACCGACGGGGTGTTTGGCCCGGGGTGGGCGTCAGTTGTCGAGCGCGCGCTCCCAGGAGCGATCGAGCAGGCGGTCGCCGACGCCGACACCTTCTTCGAGGAACAGCCGGCGCTCATGCAGTGGCAGTGCGGGCCTGAGGAAGCAGCCGCCATCAAGCGCCCCGTACTCTCGGTGCTCGGCACACGGAGCCAGCCGATCTTCCAAGAAGGCCGGAACGTGCTGCACTCCCTGGCTCCCGCAGACCGAGGACCTCGACGTCGACACTACCCACATGCTGCAGATCGAAGATCCGGCGGCCGTCGCACACGGATTAGCCGCCTTCTTCGGCCGCCACCCAATGTCGTAACTGGATCGGCTAATTGCGAGACCGATCTACGCCTCCGGCGCTACTGCTAACAAATAGCCAGACACCAGCCTTGCGCTAGCCGGCCGTGGCGGCCAGGTCGATCAGGTCCGGGAGTTCGATCGCCGGCCGTGACCAGGTCCCGCCCCGATCGTCGGTCAACATCAGCGTTCCGCCGCGGAGGCCCACGAGCAGCCGTCCCGGTTGGCCGGGCAGGGCGCTCAGCGCGTACGGCATCCGGCGCAGCTCCGGCGAGTCTCCCCACGTGTCGATCGCTTGCCAGCCATCCCCGTCCGAGCGCATCAGACGTGCCTGCCCGTCGCCATCCCTGTGAGCGGCGAACGGGGAGCGGCTGACCGCCACGTACCACAGGTTCGGATCCGCCGGGTCGAGCGCCTCCGCCCAGGCGTAGCTGCGGTCCAGACCGTCCTCGACTCTCCTCCAGGTCTCGCCGCGATCATCGGAGCGGGCGATGCCCTGACCTGCCGCCTCATATACGCGGTCAGGCGCGAGCGGATGGGTGAGCAGCTCGTGCGCGTCGCTGTGGGCCTGAGGATTGTGATCGAACCAGCTCGCACCACCATCGAGCGAGCGCATCACGCCGCCCAGCTCGATCCCGACCGCGATCCAGTCGGGATCGTTCGGGTGCAGGGCGATCGTGCTTACGTGATGAGTCCAGGGACGAGGGGGGTAAGACCAGTGGGGCTCGCTTGCCAACTCGCGTAACGCTGGGAGGAGCTGCCAGGTGCTGCCGCCGTCCTCAGAGCGGTACAGGTTGCTGGGCTCGGTGCCGGCGTACACCACCGACATTCCGGACTGGTGGTGCGATCGCGAAACCGCGACCGAGAGCACCCGCCGGTCCTCGAGGCCTCGCTCATCGCGACGCCAGATGCGTCCCCCGTCGTAACTTGCGTAGAGCCCGCCGTCAAAGGTGCCCACGTATACGCGATCGGCATCGCCTGGATCGACGGCGACGCACCCAGCCCCAACCCCGGAGAGAACGGGCACCGCGTCGTGCGCGTGCCCACCGCGGAGGACGAAGCGCACGACGCTGTCGCCGGTTACGGCGTAGACCCGCGAGCGCTCATCCATTCGATCGGCTTCTCGCCGTTGTGGTCGACTTGGCGTGGATGGCCCGCTCGTAGGACAGGCGAAACAGCTCGACGGCAGCCTCTACATCCGCCGGCGTCTTGATCCGGAATGTGACCCACCCCGAGTCGGGCAGCACGTGATGCGGAAGCGCGCGGCCCGTCGCTACCAACTCGTCTCGCACCCGTCGAGGAAAGGGCAGATCCGCGATCCGGTCGCCGTGCAGATGGCCGACCTCCCGCCGCCCCACCCGGAACTCGATGCCGCCAAAGCGATGCGGACCGATCTCCACGTCACGCCACGAGCCAACGGCCGCGATGATTCGCTGCGCTCGGTCCGGCTGCTGAGCGATGACGTCTGACATCGACCTCCAGAGTACGAGAGAGCCAGTCCCGATCGCCATCGGCAATTGGTATTACGACCTCTGGCCCAGCGCGTCCGCCCTTGAAAGTTCGCGGGCACCAGCCATCGGACAAGTGCACGGGTACCCTCCGGCCGAGCCGCACGAGTGACTTCGGCAGAGTCGACCAGCGGGAGATGAGACGAGATGTCAGGCGCCCATTCGCGGACCGGCTATGCGCCGATCGGCGATCTGCAGATGTAATACGAGATCCACGGCCGCGGCAGACCGCTCGTGCTGCTGCACGGCGCCTACCTGACGATCGACCTGATGGGACCGATCCTCCCCGAGCTGGCCAAGACCCAAGAGGTGATCGCAGTCGAGCTGCAGGGGCACGGGCACACCGCCGATGTCGACCGGCCGCTCACGTATGAGCAGATGGCGGACGACACGGCGGCGTTGGTGCGCAGCCTGGGCATCGATCACGCCGATGTCTTCGGCTACAGCTTGGGCGGCGGCGTTGCCCTGCAGCTGGCGATGCGCCACCCGAGCGTTGTCCGCAAGCTTGTCATCGCCTCGGCCTCCTTCAGCAGCGACGGCATGCACGCCATCGCGCTCGACATGTTCCCTTCGATCACGCCGGAATTGTTCGGCGGGTCTCCGATCGAGGATGCGTACCTCCGGACCGCTCCGAACCCCGGCGACTTTCCCAAGCTGGTCGAGAAGCTGACGCAACTGGACACGACCTCATACGCCTGGAACGAACAGGACATCGCCTCGATTGCCGCGCCCACCCTGATCGTCTTGGGGGACTCCGACGGCGTCCGCCTCGAACACGCCGTGGAACTCTTCAGGCTCCTCGGAGGCGGCGTGATGGGCGACCTCGAAGGATTGCCGAAGTCTCAGCTCGCCGTCCTCCCTGGGACCGCTCACTTCGTCCCACCCGGCTTTGGGGTGCTCGATCGCACCGAGTGGTTGCTCGCGGTCATCGCACCGTTCCTTGACGCGCCGATGCCCGTGGACTCGTGACCGCGCTCGCGCTATCGCACGGGGATCCAGAGGCGCCCTTCTCGCAGACGTGAGATGTCTGGAAGGATGTGTCCGGTGCCGATGGAAAAGGCTGACCCTGGGTCTTGCTCCGACGCTCCGACAGTGACGGTTCGGGGCGAGGCGGTCATTCGCGCGGAGCCCGACGAGGCCACGCTGTGGGTCACGCTGACCGCGCTCGAGGACGCTCCTGGGCCGGCGCTCGCCGACGTCTCCCTTCGCAGCGAAGCGCTCGTGGCGCTGTTGGATGAGCTAGGGGTCGTCAAGGCGGACCGCTCGACGACGGGGGTCACCGTCTACGAGGAGCTCGACCACACCGCACGTGGGCGCCGGTCGCTCGGCCATCGCGCCGCCGCCCGTGTCGCTGCGCGTCTCACCGATCCCGAGCTGATCGGTCGTCTCGTGACACGAGCTACGACCGAACTCGACGCGCAAATCGACGGTCCTCGATGGGAGATCGCCGCCGACAATCCAGTTCGACTTGAAGCCGCCCGCAAAGCCGCGGGCGACGGAAAGCGCAAAGCCCAAGCGTACGCGGACGGAGTTGGCGCCCGGCTCGGACCGGTGGTCAGACTCTCTGAACCGGATCTCGGGTTCAGCGGCCCGAGGAGAACCGGCAAGCTCATAGCGCTCGCGGCGAGTGCTGAGCCGATGCCGATCGAGGCTGGCGAACACGAAGTCGCTGCGGCGATCGACGTGACGTTCGCCCTCGCGCTCACCTGACGCTCGATCACGGGTCACATCAGCGGGCCTTCGCGGGTCTGGTGCAGATCGTCTGGCTGCGCAACCGAGCATCCCTACAACATCGCGCTGAACATCGGCTCGGATGGGATGTGCGAGATCAGCCGGCCACGGGCGTAATACTGGAGCGATGAGCTGGCACATCCGCGGCACCTACTTCGAGGCTTGCAACTGCGTCGCTATCTGCCCATGTCGCCGGATCGACGGCGTGCCGGGCGGGCGCTCGACGCACGGCATCTGCATGGGAGTCCTCTCGTGGCTGATCGAGGAGGGGGCGGTAGACGGCACCGACCTCGCCGGGCTCCCTGTCGCGCTGGCCACCCACTACAACGACGATGAGCGGGGGTCGCCGTGGACGTGGATCCTGTATCTCGACGTGCGCGCTTCCAGCGAGCAGCGTGCCGCGCTCGAGGCGATCTTCGCCGGTCGTCTCGGGGGGGATGCGGAGCGCCACTTTCCGTGGGCGTGGAAGGAGAGCGAGCTCCTCGCAGTGCGGCCGGTCGAGATCGATGTCGACCACACGCGGCGCCGCCAGTGGCTGCGAATACGCGATTGCCTCAGCGTGCGGATCCGTGATCGCTACGACGGCATTGAGACCGTCACATGTGTGATTCCCGGTCACGAACGACCGGGCGAAGAGCTCATCGCGGACGAGCTCGTAGTGCAGGACGGCGCGCTCGCATTCAACTTCCGTGGGATGTGCGGCTACGGAACGACGTTCGACTACGCGGGCTGACGGAAACCAGATCGCAAGCTCACCGGCCGTCGCACCCGGTTGAGCGCAGCCCTAATGCATCATGCTCATCGCGTGCATCGCGTGGCGGCTACCGGGCACGACGAGTGCGGGAACGGAATCGGGTGCTGCCACGACCGCGACCGCGAGCACGAGCAGGACCGCCGCCGTCCCCCACGTCACGAGGCGTCGCCACGGGAGGCTCTTCTCGAGCGTGATCAGCGCCGCGACGAACGCCATCCACACGAGGCTCATCACCCCGAGGGCGAACAGCGCGGCCATGAGCGCCCAGCAGCAGCCAACGCACCAGGCGGCGTGCCTTGCGCCCATCTCGAGGGCCCCGCGCCCTCCCTCCCGCCACGCGCCGAGGAGGAATCCGAGCGGGCTGCGGCACTTGTGCAAGCAGGCGTTCTTGAGCGGCGTCAGCTCGTAGAGCGCGGCGACGGCGAGCACACCGCCGGCGAACCAGCGACCGCCGGAGTGCCACGCCAGGTCAGCCCCAAACAGGCTGCTTCCGAGGCGAAACACGCCGTAGGCGGCCAGTCCTGTAGCGCCCCAGACGAGCAGGTAGCCCGTGGCGAACAACAGCGACCGGCTCAGCCCGCGTCGCCGTGTCAGCTTCGCGTACAGCGCGACTGTCGGTGACACAGCCGGGAACATCATCGCCGCCATCATCACGACCCACACGCCGAGAAACCAACCGAGGGTCCCGAGGCTTGTGCCGGGCCCCGCATCCATCCCGGCCATGCGGTCGGCGGTCAGCCACCAGGCGAGGCCGGCCAGCACGAACAACAGCGCGACAAGTCCCAGACGAGCCCGCACAGCGGCGAACGCCTCGGCTAAGCCATCTCCAGCTCGGCCGCGGTCGGCTGGCGCGGAGACCCCCGCCGCTGCGCTCATGCGGCCCAGGAGAAGCTCGACCTGGAGAAGGCCGCGTTGCCCTCGTACTGGATGCCGAACGCGTCGATCTTCGACCGCGTCGCGTGGGCGACGGTCAGCTCCGACCCAGCCGGATGGAAGACACCGGTGAGCTTCGCCGGCTCGCCTGTCTCGATGCCGAACGGCACGACGTCCTCGATCTCGAAGTCGACCGCGTCGCCGATCCGGATCGAGTGACGCAGCCCGTCCTCGCGCACCTCAATCGGCGCGCGCTCGACGCCGAGGTTCTCGCTCACAAGCGGTCCCAGGGCTTCCATCGGTCCGCCCAGCGCTCCCGAGAAGACCGCACCGAGCTTCTCAGCCTGCGCATCGGAGGCCGCGGCGTCGATGAAGACCCCGAGGCGCCAGTTTCCCTCGCTCATCACCTTCGGCGTATCCGCGAGCGCCGCAACGGTCAAGCCGCTGACGTCAACACCTTCAACGTCGCCGTCGTGGACGTTGAAGACCAGCGTGACCTTGCAGCGATCGTACGTCGCACCCAGCGCCAGCGACGCGGTGCAAGCGCACACCATGTCGCACGAGCAAGTCTCGAAATACGACCCCGCGAGCTTCCACGACATTTCCGCCTCCTGGTAGATGATCACAAGCTCGAGGCGCGATTCTCCCCCTTTCGGTCTGGACGGTCAACTGCTCCGCACCACTCGACCACAGCCCTGCGATAGCGGCATCTGACACACGCTTGTGCTCGCGGTCTCCCGTTACGATCGCGCCGTGGTCTCACTGCTTGAGCGCGAGGATGAGCTCGGGTTGCTGGTTGGGGCCGTGGAGCGGGCCGTTGATGGGCGTGGCGGCGTAGTCCTCGTGGGCGGAGAGGCGGGCATCGGGAAGACTTCCCTGGTTCGAGCGCTCCGCGGGCGTGTGGAGGAGCAGGTGACGTGGCTGCTGGGAGCGTGCGAGCCGTTGTCGGTGCCGGTTCCGTTGGGGCCCCTGCGCGAGCTGTATGAGGCCGCTGGCGGAGGCGATCTCGCCGAGCTTGGGAGTGACGACCGGCTGGTGCTGGCGCGTGGCTTGCTGAATGCGCTGGCCGAGCGGGCGCCGGCGGTTGCCGTGGTCGAGGATGTTCATTGGGCTGATCCGCTGACCCTGGATCTGCTTCGGATTCTGGCCCGTCGCGTGGAGGAGATAGGCGTCGTCGTCGTCGTTACCTATCGCGATGACGAGGTGGGGGCGCACCCGGCGCTCACGCTGTTGCTCGGTGACCTCGCGACCAACCCGGTGCTTACGCGCATCCTCTTGCGGCCGTTCTCCGCCTCGGCGGTTCGGGATCTGGCCGGGCCGAGCGGGCTTGACGCCGGCGAGCTCGTGCGAGCCACCGGCGGTAACCCCTTCCTCGTCGTTGAGTCGATTGCCGCTGGGGGGCGGTTGCCTGCCTCGGTCAGGGACGCGGCCCTGGCGCGGGCGGGGCGTCTCAGCCTCAAGGCGCGCGAAGCCGTCGATGCAGCAGCGGTGATCGGTCAGCGCGTTGACGGGGCGCTGCTTCGGTCGGTCGCGCCCGTGGATCTCGAAGTTCTCGAAGAGGCGCAGGCGCGCGGCGTGCTGGTGGAGGAAGGGTCCGTACTCGGATTCAGGCACGAGTTGATTCGCGAGGCGATCGAGAGCTCGATCTCCGCGCAGCGCCGAGGAAAGCTGCATGCGCGCGTAGTGAAGGCGCTCGCGGAGCGGGCCGACGCCGCCGATCATGCCCGATTGGCTCACCATGCAGAGCTGGCGGGCCTGACCTCACAAGCATCTCACTACGCGATGCTGGCCGCCGACGAGGCCGAGAAGGTCGGCGCCTTGCGGGAAGCGTACCTGCAAGCCGATCGGGCTCTGCGGCTGGGCAACGACCTGGACGCGAGCGCCCGCTTCGAGCTGCTCGTGCGGTACTCGCGTGCTTCGAACTTCTCCAATCCGTGCCTGGAGGATGCTGTGGACGCGGCCGAGAAGGCGGCCGCGCTGGCCGACGAGCTCGGCGATCCGGTGAGGCGCGCGCGTGCCTTGGTGGCGTTGGCCTGGGCGCTGTGGTCCTTGGAGCGGGTGGTCGAAGCGAGGGCTGCCGCCGAGCAGGCAATAGCCGTTCTTGACGGCACCGGCGACATCGCGGCGCTCGCGCGCGCCTATTCGACGTTGGTCAGGTTGGAGGCGACGGCGTTTGATCCGGGCGCCGCCGCCGAGTCGGGCTCTCGTGCGCTAGCTCTGGCCGCGGAAGCTGGGCTGGAGGAGATCCACCTTGATGTAGCGATCAGCGTCGGGCTGGCGCACGGCCATCGGGGCTGGCGCGACTCCCTGAGGACGCTCGCGGACGCGCTCGACACGGCAAAGCGACACGGACTCACACTCCAGATCGTCCGCACTTACGTGAACCTGATGGTCGTGGCAGTCATGCTGCGTGACCACGCCTGGGCCGATCGGATCTTGAGTGAGGCACTCCCGCTGTTGGAGGAGTTCCACACGCCCATTCCGGCGATGGCGATCGAGATCTTCTATGCGCGCAGCCTGCTTGACCGCGGCCGTTGGACAGAGGCACAGGCGATCGCCGCGCGACGGGAGCGGCCGTTGCAGGGTGAGTTTGCGGTGGCGTGTGCGATCGAAGGTCTGATTCAGGCGCGACGCGGCGAGCCGGACGCGGGACGGCTGCTCGAGCAGGCCTGGGAGGAGCTCCTCGAGTTGGTGGCGCCGGAAAGCTCGAGGCACGGAACGATCCGGCTTGCACTCGTCGAGGCGGCTTGGCTGCGGGATGATCGCGGGGAGGCGCTCGCTCAGCTGCGTGCCGCCCGTGAGTCACTGGCCGTCCCGCGTTTTGCACGGTCCGGCGGCGAGCTGGCAGTCTGGGCCAATCGCTTCGGCATGGAGCTCGTAGTGCCGAGCTGTGCTCCGGCACCGGTGCTGCTCGAGCTGGCAGGTGACTGGCGAGGTGCGATCGATGCCTGGCGAGAGCTCGATGCACCGTATGAGGCAGCTCTGGCGGCGCTCCCCGGCGACGAGCGCGCCGCTCGCGAAGCGCTGGCGACGCTGCACGGGCTGGGTGCAACGGCCGCGGCCAAGGCGTTCAGCCGCGAACGCACCGCACGGGGTGCTCGCCCGGCACGCGGACCCCGGCACTCGACGCTTGCCAATCCCGCGGGCCTGACCCGGCGCGAACAGGAGGTGCTGGATCGACTGGCGACCGGCGCAACGAACGCGACGATCGCCGCGGCGTTCCATTTATCGGAGCGGACGGTGGGCCACCATGTGGCGGCGATCCTCCGGAAGCTCGGCGCACCGAACCGCCTCGCGGCCGTCGAGCACGCGCGGGCCAGAGGACTCCTTTCGCAAGATAGGCCCCCTGCTTCTGCAAAATAGGTCGATCGACCGATGCGCAGCGGATGCTCCGCTGCGAGCCTCGTGCATCCCCGACATGAGGAGGCACATATGAGCAACAACCGGGAGACCGGGAGGAGCGACGCGATGAGCGAGTACGTGGTCAAGTCGATCGATGAGATGCACGCGATCCACCACGGGATCGTGAAGCTCGCAGGCGCCGAACTTGGCGTCGAGTCGTTCGGGATCCAGGTCCTCGATTTCCCGGCCGGCTTCGTCGACTATCCGGAGCACGACCACTCGCACGACGGGCAGGAGGAGGTCTACCTGGCGCTGCGCGGGTCGGCCGAGTTCGAGATTGACGGCGAGAGGGTTTCGATCAATCCCGGGCGCATGGTGCGGATCGGCGCCGGCGCCAAACGGCGGCTGGAGCCTGGCCCAGACGGGGTGAGGATCCTGGCGATCGGATGCAGCCCAGGCAGGACGTACGAGCGGCCCGAGGATTTCGGGCTGGCGGTGCGCTCATGAGCTCCGAGGTCGTGGCACACGACAGGGCGCCCATCGCGGAACCCCGTGTGGTGACCGGCGGTGAGACGCTGTGGTTTCTAGGTACGTTGGCGCGAATGAAGCTGGACGGTCGGCAGACCGCCGGACGGTTCGCCCTGTGGGAGGGCGTGCTCCCTCACGGAGCTGCGCCCCCGCTTCACTCTCACCCCCAGGACGAGACCTTGTACCTGCTCGACGGGGAGATCACGGCTTGGATCGTCGAGCCACAGCTCGCCGACAATCATGAGGATCCTCCGACCTGGGTCGGGACGCGCGGTCGTCGGTGCGCGGTCGGCGCCGTCGTCTTCGCGCCGGCGGGCACGCCGCACACCTTCCGCGTGGAGTCCGACACCGCGCGAATGCTGGTCATGTCCACACCCGCCGGGATCGAGGACATGGTGCGCGGGCTCGGCGAGCCTGCCCGGTGGCCGTGGCTACAGCCGCCCCCCGACGGGCCGCGGGTGTCCGCTGAGCGGATGGCGAGGGTCGAGCGCGAGACCGGAATGGTCCGCCACGGTCCATCGCCGCCCCCGTCGGAGGACCACAGCAAGACATAGGACACTGCGCGGCGGCGATCGGTGGAGGAGCAAGCCGGCTAAGCCGTCAGGTGCTCGTGAACCTTGCCGCCGTTGTCACAAGGAGGAAGCCACACGAATCAGACAATCGCGTGGCACCGGTAGCCCGCGCCCGTACGCCCAGGTATGTGTGGTCGGGCGAAGTTCCGCTAGCAGCTACGCGAGAGGGTGAGGCGGTCGTCAAGACTCAGCGCAATCGACCCGAACCGATGAACTCGTAGCCCCGATCCGGGGTCTCAAAGGCCCGCCGGCATCAGGACTGGGGGTTCCAATACGGCCGCGGGTCGTCTTGCACGGGCAGCTCACGTCGTTCCTGTGCGGCTCCGTTGGCCTCGGACAGCATGAGTTCGAGCTCTCCCTGCGCGGCCGCCTGCGCTTTCGCCTCGGAGGTTTCGATCCCGGATCGCGGAAGCCCACCGTTCGACGAAACCCAGGCACGCCATGCCCAATCGCCATTCTCGAGCGGCCACACGTTCCAGCCGCTTGCGTGACCAACGTCCACGGACGAGACGATACTGCGCTCGCTGACCAGTGGACGCTAAGAACCTTGGTGCGCCCGTTCAGCCTTGACCCGCCGCGGCGGTGACCCTGATGGTCTCCGCGACCGCCGCCGGGTCGTCGAAGAACGGGACGTGGCCGGCTCCCAGCGTCAGGTGGCGCGCCGAGGGCAGCCGCGCCCGCGCTCGCGGCGCCTGGCGCGCGTGGATCAGCAGGCGGTCGTACCGCCCCCAGGCGATCGCTACGGGCGTATCGCGCAGCCGCTCGCCCGCGCTGAAGTCATAGTGGTCGAAAGCGGCCAGAGCACCCGCAAACGCGGGCGCCGCCCATGCGTCCTCCAACGTGGCCACGGCTTCGGCGGCCGGCATGCGCGCGGGCCATCCGAAGGCTTGCCTGAATAGCACGACGCGCCCAGCGCGGGTCGCGGCAAGCGCACGTACGGCAGGTCGCAGGGGCCGGGGCAGGCCACAGAGCAGCCCCAGCGAGAGCTGACAGAAACGGCGCTCGGCCGGGCTCCAGAACCCCGCCGGAGAGAACGCAGTGGCCGAGCTCACCTCGTGCCGACGCGCGAGCTCGAGCGCGATCGCGCCGCCCATCGAGTTGCCCGCTACGTGTGGGCGTGCAACTCCGAGCTCTGAGAAGAAGCCCGCGAACGCTTCGGCGTAGACGTGAACCGTCGGTTCGAGGCCGGCGGGCAGCGGCGTCGAGCGGCCGAAGCCGGGCGAATCGCACGCGATTACGTCGAAGCTGTCGATCAGGCGGTCGATAACCGGGCGCCATGCCTGCCAGTGGTGTCCCACTCCGTGCAGCAGCACGAGCGGCGGGCCGCTGCCGGCCCGATGAAAGTTGAGGCTCACACGAGAACACGGCCGCGGATCAGATCAGCCGCCTTGTCGGCGATCATGATCGTCGGGGCGTTGGTATTCCCGCCGGGGATGGTCGGCATGATCGAGGCGTCGGCGACGCGCAGACCCTCCACGCCATGCACGCGCAGCTGGGAGTCGACCACTGCGGTCTCTTCGGTGTCACTCATTCGGCAAGTGCCTACCGGGTGGTAGATCAGCATCAGGCGGCGGCGCAGGTCGGCCGCGAGGTCCTCGTCGTCGACCGCGTCCGGCCCGGGCTTGAGCTCCTTGACGATCGTCTCCTTGAGCGGGCTCTGGTTTGCGATCTCGCGCGCCAGGCGCATGCCCGCGAGCAGCGACGCGAGGTCGTCCGGTGGCCCGATCGTGTTGGTGATGATCCTCGGCTTGTCCGCAGGATCCGCGGAGCGCAGCCATACCTGACCGCGCGCCTTCGGCGAAACCAGCACCGGCGCGATCACCATGCAGTGTCCGTCGTATTCCTCCGCCCCATGGTCGTCGAAATAGGCGGCGCCCATGTGAAACTGAACGTCGGCAGCGGGCAACCCCCCGCGCGTGCGAACAAACGCGACGACCTCGGCTACGGTCGAGCTCAGCGGTCCGCTGCGGCGCAGGAGCCATTCGGCCAGCGGCTTGGGCTTATCCGCGCCGTACAAGGTTCGCTGGTCGGTGACCTCCCAGATGATCGTCACGAACGGGTGGTCCTGGAGGTTGCGGCCGACGCCGCGAAGGTCGTGGCGGACCTTCACGCCGACCTGCCTCAGCTCGTCCGCCGGACCGATCCCCGACAGCAGCAGCAGCTGGGGTGAGCCGATCGCCCCGGTGCACAGAACCACCTCGCGCTCGGCGCGCACGAGCTGTCCGGCGCCGCTGCCGCGGCGCAACCGCACGCCGACGGCGCGGTTGGCGTCGAGCTCGACACCAAGCACGGTGGTCTTGGTGCGAACATCGAGGTTCGGCCGCCCCAGCACCGGCCGCAGGAACGCGTCGGCGGTGCTCCAGCGGCGTCCGTTGCGCTGGGTCACCTGGAACATCGACGCACCGTCCTGCTCGGGGCCGTTGTAGTCGGCGATCCGCGGGATCCCGGCAGCCGCGCATGCCTCGAGGAGGCGCCTGTCCATCGGCCGCGGCGAGCGCTGCTCGCTGACTCGCAGCGGCCCGCCGGCGCCGTGGAACTCCGAGGCGCCGCGGACGTTGTCCTCGGACTTCTTGAAGTACGGGAGCACGTCGGCGTAGCCCCAGCCCGGCGCGCCCTGCGCGGCCCAGCCGTCGTAGTCCAGCGGTCGCCCGCGGGCGTAGAGCATCGCGTTCATCGAGCTCGAACCACCGAGGCACTTGCCGCGAGGGATGAACAGCTGGCGGTTATCGACGCGCGGCTCGGGCTCGGTCACGAAATCCCAGTCGAGCTTGGTGTGGAACTGGTTGGGGAACGCTGCCGGGATCTTTATGTTCGGCGAGCGGTCCTTGCCGCCGGCTTCGATCAACAGGACGCGCATGGAAGGGTCCTCGGACAGGCGGTTGGCCAGTACGCATCCGGCGGAGCCGGCCCCGACGATCACGTAGTCGTACACGTCAGACGGCCACCGTCGCCTGCTGCTCGGCGAAACGGTACTCGGCGGGATCGAGCTCACGCGTGGCCTCCAGGTACTCGCGCATGTACCCGGGCCAGTTCGCCACGATTCGTCCGGCGTCGTCGCGGTACCACGAGTCACACCGTGTCCAGGCGGTGCCCGCGAAGCGCGACTGGAGCTCGCGGTCGCTGGCTGCCTCGACCTCCGCTCGCACTTCGATCGCGCCGCTGCCGCGGCGCTGGACATGCTGGAGCGCCTGCCGGATGTAGCAGGCCTGGGCCTCGTGGTAGAAGATGATCGAGCCACCGGAGGTGTTGGTGTTGGGCCCGTACATCACGAACATCGACGGGAAGCCGGGCACTGTCATTCCCAGGTGTGCATGCGCGCCGCCGGCCCATGCGTCGCGCAGGTCGCGGCCCTCGGCGCCGGTGACCTCCATCGGGAACATGAACTCCGTGCCCTTGAAGCCGGTGCCCCAGATCACGCAATCCAATTCGTGCAGGCGCCCGTCCGAGGTGACGATACCCGCGGGGGTCATGCCGTCGATCGCCTCGGTCACCAGCTCGACGTCGGGGCGCGCGAGCGCGGGCAGGAAGTAGGAGCTGAACAGCACGCGCTTGCAGCCGAATGTGTAACCCGGCCAGACCTTGCGACGCAGCTCGGGGTCGCGCAGCTGCCAGCGCATGAACGCCGCCGACCGCAGGTGAATGAGCCGACCGAACGTGCGGGGATGGCGAATCGCCATCGTCAGCGCCTCGCAGTACTGGAACATGAACTTGCGCCGAAACGCCTGTATCCCCGGCACCCACTTGACGAGCGCCTTGAACGCCGGCGGGTAGGTCCGGTTCTTGCGGGGCAGAAACCAGTTGCCGGTGCGCTGAAAGACCTTCAGCTTCTGCACCTTGCCCGCGATCTCAGGCACGAACTGCACGGCGCTGGCGCCGGTGCCGACCACCGCGACGCGCTTGCCGGCCAAGTCGTAGGTGTGGTCCCACTCGGCCGAGTGAAAGGTGCGGCCCTCGAACGTCTCGGCACCCTCGATACGCGGGATCACGGGCTTGTGGAGCTGACCGGTGGCGATGACGATCGCATCCGACTCGTAGACGTCTCCCCGCTCAGTCGTGACGGTCCAGCGGCAAGCGGCGTCATCCCAGCTGCACGCCGTGACGGTGTCGCTGGTTCTGATCAGCCGGTCGACGCCGAGCTCGCCGGCGACCTGGTGTAGGTAGTCGAAGATCTCGCGCTGGGGTGAGCACAGCCGCGACCAGTCGCGGCGCTGCGCGTAGGAGAAGGAGTAGAGGTGGCTCGGGACGTCGCAGGCGGAGCCCGGGTAGGTGTTGTGGAACCACGTGCCGCCAAGATCCGGCGCCTTCTCCACGATCGTGACGTCAGTGAACCCGTGCCGCCGCAGCTCAACCGCTGCCGCGATCCCCCCAAATCCTGCGCCGACGATAACGACCCTCATGACCGGGGATCACGATAACGGTCCTGGACCGGCTCGGGGGCCAAGTTTGCGAAGGTCTAGCCGACCTTGATGATGCTCGCCACCGAGGGTACCCCTGCCCCGTTCAGCAGGAAGAGCATGTACGCGCCCGGCGGAGCGATGTTGCTGTTGGGAGGGAGCGTCACGGTTAGGTCACTTGCCGTCGTGCCGAGGATCGCCAGGCCGACGTAGCGCTGGTCCATGTGGAAGTTGTGGGTGACCGCGCCGGCTCGGATCAGTCCGATCCTGGCGATCTCGTTGGGGGTGGGGCACCCAATCGTGATGTTCTGCCCGTACCCACCGGCTGCCGGGGCGGAGGTGATCTGCGGGCGTGGTCCAGCGAAGAGGTAAGGCGGGGAGAAGAGCTCTAGTCGATGCTCGAAGTACCTATATGGGTCGCGCTGGAACTGGCCGTCCTTACCGCCACGCAGCACGCGGCCGTCGCGGAGCAGGAGCGCCGTCGAGTGGTAGAGGTGGGGACAGTTGATCGGCGCCAGCTGGGTCCAGGTGTCGGAGGAGGCGTCGTAGAGCTCGGTTGGCAGCACCGGGTCGACCGCCACGTCGGATTTGCCGGTGGAGCTGCCACCGACGACGAGGACGCTCCCGTCCGGGAGCAGCACGCTGTCGCACAGGACGCGCGGATGGTGCATCGCAGCGACGGATCGCCACCCGGGCTGCGCGGCGCCGAGGTCGAGGAGCTCGACCGTGTCCGTCGCGGGGTCGTCGTCGTGGCCGCCCTGGTAGAAGACCTCTCGGTCAACGCCGCCGCCCCCGATCGCCATCACCCGAGCCTGATAGCCGTCTTCTGGAAGCAGCGCTAGAAGCACGCAAGTCCCCTGCCCGGGATAGGTCCGTGACTCGTTGCGCTGGGCCTTCAGGATCGCTGCGTCCCAGTGTCCCGGAGTGCCTGGGTGCCAGA
>CATPBV010000310.1 GCA_955652345.1 uncultured Solirubrobacteraceae bacterium
CCAGATCCGAGGATCTTGGCCTTCTGCGCGGCGAACTCCTGGTCGGTGAGCGCGCCCTTCGCGTGCAGCTCGCTCAGCTTCTCGAGCAGCTCGACGTCATCGCCGACCGCGCCACCGGTCGAGTCGGGCGGGCCGGCACCAGCCCCAGCCGCGCGGAGCTGATCGACATCGATCCCCTGCCCTTTGAGCATCCCCAAGACCTGTTGGCGGAGCGCCGGATCGCTGCGGGCATCGATCACGATGCCGGATGAGCTCACCGCCCCGCCGGGGGCGCCCGACTGCGCGCCCCCAGCTCCCGCCTGGTTCATCGACTGCGCTAGCTGATCGGCCAAGCGAGTCGCCTGGGTCGAGCTGCTGTCGACCTCATCCCAGCGAATGATGAACTTCGTCGGCTGGGCACGTTCGACCGTCACCGGCAGGTCGGCGCCCGCCTGCGGCCACTTGGAGGTCGACGCCAGCCCACTGTGCTCGACCGGGCTCGCGGGAATCCCGGGCGCCTGGATGACGCCGGTGAGGCTGTAGTTCGAGGCCGACGCGTTCCACGGCGGCATGCTTGCGCTAACCACGTGCAGCGTGCCGTCGACGGGATCCTTGATCGACTTGAGCCGCAGGCCCATGAAGCCGCTGCTGCGCGCCAGGGCAAACGCCGCCAAGAAGCAGAGCACGATGACACCGCTTACGAGCGGCACAATCAGCGCGGTATTGATAGCGGCGTCGAACAGCATTCTGTGTGCGCCAGAAGTCCGGTCCCGGGCTCCTTCCAAGGACGGCCTCGGCCTACGGGCAGGTTTATCGGCGCGGCCCCTCGATTCTTGAGCGGCGCGGGTTGCGCACCATGGGTCCCGGTTACTTGCTCATGACGGGGGACCACGCCGGCGTTCAGTAGCGTCCCGCGTTGATATGCGCCGCACGAAGATCGTTGCCACGATCGGGCCCGCCTCCAGGGATCCGGAGACCCTCACGGCTATGGTCAGGGCCGGCCTCGACGTCGCCCGCCTGAACTTCTCGCACGGCACCCGGGAACTGCACGCCGAGAACGCCAAGCGCGTGCGCGACGCCGCCGGGCGGGTCGGACGCCAGGTGGCGATCCTCCAGGACCTGCCCGGGCCGAAGATCCGCATCGGCGCGCTCCAGGACGACACCGTCGAGCTCAAGCCGGGGGAAAAGGTGGTCCTGGCATGCGGCTCGGATGCCGTCGGAAACGAGCACTCGATGTCCGTGAGCTGGAACGGGCTTGCGGGCGCTGTCGACCCGGAAGATGTGATCTACCTCGCCGACGGCGCAATCCGCCTTCGGGTCAGCGGCGTGCGGCAGGGCGACGGGGAGATCGAGACGCTCGTCGAGATCGGTGGAACCGTCGCCTCCCGCCAGGGGCTCAACATCCCTGGATCAATGAGGGGCTTGGCGGCGGTCCCGCACGAGGATCTCGAGATGCTCCAGTTCGGTGAGTCGATCGGCGTCGACCTGGTGGCGCTGTCGTTCGTTCGAACCGCCGAGGACGTGACGAGCGTGCGGCGCCACACCCGCCTGCCGCTGATCGCCAAGATCGAAAAGCCGCAAGCGATGGCGGCGGCCGACGAGATCATCCGCGCTGCCGACTGTGTGATGGTCGCCCGAGGCGATCTCGGCATCGAGCTGCCGATCGAGGAGGTCCCGATGGCGCAGAAGCAGCTCCTGCGGATCGCCGGCCGGCTGGCGCGTCCCTCGATCACCGCGACGCAGATGCTCGACTCGATGGTGAACTCCAGGCGGCCCACCCGCGCCGAGGTCACCGACGTCGCAAACGCGATCCTCGACGGGACCGACGCCGTGATGCTCTCTCAGGAGACGGCGATCGGCTCCTACCCGGTACAGGCGATCGAGATGATGGCTTCGATCGCCGAGCACACAGAGCATTCGCTCCCATACCGCCGCTGGAACGAGGAGCGGGTCAGGCGCGACGCCCGGGACCCCGCGTACACGGTCGCTTACAGCGCCTGCGCGGCTGCCCGGGAGCTCCACCTCGCGGCGCTCGTGGTCCCCACGCTGTCCGGGCGCTCGGCGCGACTGCTCTCGGCGCATCGCCCGCAGGTGCCGATCTACGCGCTCTCGCCGGGCAGGGAGACGGTCCGCCGCTGTGGCCTGATGTGGGGGGTGCAGGCCGCCTCGATGCGCAAGCACGAGACGACCGAGGCGCTGATCGCGGATGCCGCCCGGCGCGTTGTGGAGCTGGACTGGGTCAAGCCAGGCGCGCGGGTGGCGATCACGGCCGGACTACCGAGCGGGCGTCCCGGGACGACCAGCTTGATGCAGATCCAGCGCGTCTGAGCGAGCCGCCCGCGGTGACGTGCCCGGGCGCGCCGCTAGGCGGCCGCGCGCTCGAAGAACTCGGCCTCCTCGAGACCGAGCTCCGTGGCTGGAGCGTCGCCGTAGAACCACTCGCGGGCGATCCGGTGGAAGTTGCCGGTCGCGTGCAGCTGTGCGATCACCGCAAGCGTGAGGACCTCCATGCGACGGCCGAAGATGTGGTCGGGGGGCGCCGACTCGTGGCGCAGCTGGCCGAAGTACTCCGAGCGGGGGTCGCTCATGTCGATCAGCACCTGGGTGGCGTACTCGGGGGTCAGCCGCATCTCCTGGTCGACCGTGTACCAAGACGTTGCCGCCCGGAAGTGGGCCAGCACCCGCTGGGGATCGAACTTCTCCGGCTCCGGGAAGAACCCGACCTCAGTCCCCAGCCGCATGATCGAATCGGCGTCGCCCTCGATGATCCCTCGCGCCACCGCGATCTCGAGCTCGACCGTTCCCGGCGGCATGCGCTTGAACAGCCCGAAGTCGATGAATGCCATCCGCCCGTCGGCCAGCAGCATCGAGTTGCCCGGGTGCGGGTCACCGGAGAACTGGTGATGGCGGTACAGGCACCCGAAGTAGAAGCGGAACAGGATCTCCCCGATTCTGTCGCGCTGGTCCTGTGGATAGCTCTTCAGCTCTTCGAAGCCGGTGCCCTCGACGTACTCGCTGACCAGCACCCGCTCGCGCGAGAGCGAGCTGACGACCGCCGGCACGACGATGAACGGATGGCCGCGGAAGATCCGAGAGAGGGTGCGCTGGTTCTGCGCCTCGAGCTCGTAGTCGAGCTCTTCCTCGATCCGGTTGCGAATCTCCTTTCCGATCGCCTTGGGGTCCATGCCCGGGGCGATCCGCTTCGCGAGGCGCAGGATCAAGCCCAGGTTCTGCATGTCGGCGCGGACCGCGGCCGCGACGCCCGGGTACTGCACCTTGACGGCGACGGGCCGCCCGTCGGGAAGCACCGCCCGGTAGACCTGGCCGATCGAGGCGGCGGCGATCGGCTCCTCGTCGAAGTCGCCGAAGATCTCCTGCAAGCGGTCGTCGAGCTCTTCCTCGATCACCTTTCGCATGTCCCTGAAGGTCACCGTGGGAGCTGCGTCGCGCAGCGCCGCGAGCCGATGCTGAAACTCCTGGCGGTACTCCTCAGGGACGAGGCCGACGTCCAGGAACGACATCACCTGGCCGACCTTCATCGCGGCGCCCTTCATCGTGCCGAGCGCCGAGACGATCTGCTCGGCGGCCTCGAGGTGGCGGCGCTCGAGCGCCGCCTCGCGCCCGTCCTTGTCGCGAGCCACGTTTGCCGCATGGGTCCCCGCCTGGCGGATCGCCTGTCCTGCTGCAAGCCCCCCGATCCTGGCGGTGCGCCCCACACGCGAGGTGGGGATCTTGTCTCTCGCCACGTGTGCCAGAGATGCTAGCGGCGCACGGTGTGGAGTCTCACCGGCTCAGCCGCTGGACCTGCGAGCCGGGAACGATGTCGTCGGACCCATCGGGCCATCGCACCCAAGCCTTGTACCCGCCGTCGTAGTCGTCGCCCAGGAGGATCAACGTGGCGGGTTCCCCCAGGGCCATGCACGGCTCGCTGCCTTCCGGCTCGAGTCCGCGCCAGATCCGAACGAAGCGGTTGTGCTCGAGTTCGTCGGCGACGGTCGTGGGATCGGTGTGGCCCGGGTGAATCCTTGTCTGAGGCGGCAGCTTCAGCAGCGTGTCCATGATCGAGGACCGGAGGTCCGCGTACGTGGTGTGGCCGGGAGCGTGGACACCGCCGACCGAGCCCTTGAACAGCGTGTCGCCGGTGAACACGTCGCTTCCGTTGACGAGCAGCGACAGCATGCCAGCGGTGTGGCCCGGTGTGTGAAGCGGCTCGATCTCGAGTGTTCCGCTGTCGATCTTGGCGTGGGGCTCCATCGTCCCGGTCGCGCCGCGCACACGCTCGCGCTCGAGCCCGTGAATCAGGACCGGCGTGCCGGGATGGCGTTCGAGGACGCGGTCCAGCTCGGCCACATGATCATGGTGATGGTGAGTGAGCAGGACATGGGTGAGCTCGAGCTGGCCGCGGTCGAGGACCTGCAGAAGCGGGTCGACCGGGCCGCCGGCGTCGACCATCACCGCGTGCCCACCCGGCTCGTCGGCCACCAGGTAGGTGTTCGACAGCCAGTGCTCCTCCATCGAGCGCTCGATGATCACTCCCGAGAGCCTATCCTGTGGGTCCTCGTGAGCCTGATCCACACCTGCTACCGGATCTTCGACGTCGACCGCTCGGTCGCGTTCTACCAGGCGCTCGGCTTCGAGGAGAGGCGGCGCATGCCGATTCGCGACGAGGCGATCAACGTGTTCATGAGCCTCCCGGACGACGGGCCCGAGCCGCGCCTGGAGCTCACCTACAACTTCGGGCGCACCGAGCCGTATGACATCGGCACGGGCTACGGCCACATCGCGATCACCACGGAGGACCTCGACGGCACCCTTGGGCGCCTCAAGGAGCAGGGGATCGAGCCCGAGCGCCCGCCGTACACGATCCGGGACGGCGGCTCCCGCCTGTGTTTCGTGCGCGACCCCGACGGCTACCGAATCGAGCTGATCGAGCGAGACTGACCGGTCGGCGATGGCTGAGACGAGCAAGATCCCCTATCTCCTCGAGCGCCTGTCGCAAGGCGTTGCGGCCCATGACCGCGAGAACCCGGGACACCGAACGTGGGGTATCGGGATGGCGTACTTCGACATCGAGCGGCTCGGGCTGGAAGAGGGCGAGGAGATCCTTCCCGGCATCGTCCTGCAGGCCGACGGAGGCACGAGCGGGCAGTTCCGGATCCTGTGCGACGGGGAGCACGGACCCGGGGCCGAGGAGGAGGAAGAGGAAATCGTCGAGGCTATCGCCTCCGAGGAGATTGCAGAGCCCATCTACGTCCCCGGCCCGTCACGGCCGCTGACGCCGCCGGTTTA
>CATPBV010000311.1 GCA_955652345.1 uncultured Solirubrobacteraceae bacterium
ATCTCGGAGCAATTCATGCTGCTCGAAGCACCGACCGGGCGGGCGGCACCCGTGATCATCCACGCGATCTACCGCTCGAAGTTGCCTGCATCGGCGTTCACGAACGCGTCCGACCTGTCCACCGCGCAGACGACCGCGTCGGGGCCATTCATGGGGGGCACCCTTACGTACTCGAGCGCGATGATGACCGGGCCGCAACAGTCGACTGGATCCGTTACCGGCGCCATCGTTGCGCACTTCGACGGCCTTGCGCCCGTCACGTTGCCGGCCCCGCCCTCGACCCAGGCCAACCTGAACGTCTCGTAGCCGCAGTGCGTCGGGCCCGGGCGCCGATAGCGCGGCTCGCCCGGGCCCCGACCGCTCCGTACGTCAGCTAACCCTGGCGTCCGGCTCGGGGACCTCGATCAGTGTCGGAACCGGACGCTTGAACGCGGCGACCACCGCTTCCGTCAGCGCCTGCCCGTCCGTAACGCTGATCCCGGCGCAGCCGAGCGCCTGCGCGACCAGAGGGAGGTCAGGCGGCGGCAGGTCGACGCCGACCGGAGCATCGCCCCGCTCGGCCATCTCCCGGCGGATCTCGCCGTAGCCCCGGTTGGAGAACACCACTACGGGCAGCGACAGACCGAGCGCCGCCGCGCTCGCGAGCTCCGCGAGGGTGAACATCAGGCCACCGTCACCCGACAGCGCCAGGACCTGACGCCCCGGCGCGGCGAGCTGGGCGCCGATCGCGGCGGGCACCGAGAACCCGAGCGTTCCGAACCCGCTCGGATAGATGAAGCCATGCGGGGCGTATACGGGGAACGCCGGCAGCGCCCCGTAGTAGCAGGCCATGGCGCTGTCGCCGGTGAAGATCGCATCCCGCGCCGTCGCGTTCCGGATCGCGGCGAGCGGTTCGAGCCAGGGCCCGGCCTGGCGCTCGACCTCCGGCTCCAGCGCCGCTCGAGCCCGAGCCGCGGCAGTTCGCGCCCGGTCCCCGCGGTCGCAGTCGGCAAGCGCCGCGACGAGCTCCCCGACGGCCATCCGCGCGTCGGCTATCAACGCAAGCTCCGCGGGCGCGTTCCGATGCGCCTGTGAAGGATCGATGTCGATTCGGATCAGGCGCCCGGCGGGCCGCAGCGGCCCGTCCCAGAGATCCGACTGCGCGAGCTCGGTCCCGATCGCAAGAACCACGTCGGCGCTCTCGATGAGCTCCCGCGACGCGGGGAAGTTGAGGCAGGCCCCGAGCGACAGCGGATGATCCTCGGGGACTACCCCCTTTCCGTTCGCGGTTGTGAGCACCGGCGCTCCGCACCGCTCGGCAAGCGCGACGATGCCCTCGGCGGCGCCGGCGGAGCCGCCACCCGCTATGACGACCACGCTCCCTGCCTCGCTGATCGCTGCGGCCGCGAGTCCGATGAGGCGCTCATCTGGCGGTGCGGGGCGGCGCGGTGGCGCCACGAGAGGCTCGGCACCTGTCTCCTCGCCGAGCAGGTCGAGCGGAATCTCGATGTAGACCGGCCGGGGGCGCCCTGCCGAGAATGCGTCGAATGCGGTTGCCAGCTCCTCCGCGAGCTCGGCGCCGCTGCCGACTCGCACGGCACGGCCGACCACGCCCTCGAGCGCTCGCGTCTGATCGGGCATCTCGTGCAGGAAGCCGCTCCCGGCGGCGGGGTGCCCTCGTGGCATCCCTGGCGCGAGGATCACCAGCGGCACGGAATCTGACCACGCCTGGGCGGCGGCGGTCGCGAGGTTGAGCACCCCCGGCCCCGTCGTCACGAACACGACGCCGGGTCGGCCGCTGGTCCGAGCCCACGCGATCGCAGCGTACCCGGCCCCCTGCTCATGGCGCGGAAGCACGTGCTCGATACCCCCCGCTCGAAGGTGCGCGTACAGCTCGAGGTTGTGTGTGCCCGGGATCCCGAACACGGTGTCCACCCCATGCCGCGCGAGGCTGAGCACGGCGAGCTCGCCGCACGTTCGGCGCCCCGCTCCACGCTCGGTGGCAGCTTCTGCCGCGATCTCGTCGAGCATCGCCGCACGGTATCGACAAGCGCCATACAACTCAATCCGCGCCGGCGCCACGCCCATCGGCATACCGCCGGCCGCGCTCCGGCAGTTGACTCATCAACTATGCTTCGCTTCGTGAGCACGACCTCCCCAGCCCGTCTCGAAGGCGCTGAGCTGGCGGCGTGGCGCGGATACCTCCAGAGCCACGCCTCGATCGTGCGCGCGCTCGACGCCGAGCTAGTCGCGGCGCACGGAATCACCGCCCGGGACTACGAGGTCCTGCTGTATCTGGCGCAGGCGCCGGATCGCAGGCTCGCGATGTCGGCCCTGGCGGACAGGACGATGCTCACACGATCGGGGATAACCCGGTTGGTGGACGGGCTCGTCGCCGGCGGGCTGCTGGACCGGGTCTCCTGCCCCGACGACGCGCGGGTCTCCTACGCGCGCCTGACCGACGCCGGCTACGACAAGCTTCGTCAGGCGGGCCGCACCCACGCGAAGGGAATACGCCGCCTGTTCCTGGCTCACTTCGACGACGAGGAGGTCGAGGAGCTCGCGTCGCTGTTGGGCCGCCTCCCAGGCGCGGGCAGCGAGGGCGCGTGCACGGTGGAGTGAGGTAGCGATGTCGAACCCAGTGCAGCTCACGCCGCTCGCCTCGATCGCCTCGGATACGACGACCGGCGCGGTCCGGCTGACCGTTTCCGACCTAGCCCGCTCGCGCGAGTTCTACGAGCGGGTGATCGGGCTGCGGTCCTTCGACCTTCCGCAGGGCGGTGTGTCGCTCGGCGCAACGCGAGACGATCCGGTGGTCGAGCTGTTCGGCGACAGCGCAGCGCCCCCATTGGACCGGCGCGCTCCGGGGCTTTATCACTTGGCGATCCTTGTTCCATCGCGGCTGGATCTGGCGTTCGCACTCCTCCGCGTGGCTGCGGCTCGCTGGCCGCTGGGTGGCGCCTCCGACCATCTCGTGAGCGAGGCGCTGTACCTCTCCGATCCGGACGGGGTCGGCATCGAGATCTACCGCGACCGTCCCCGTGATCAGTGGATACGCACGGATGGGCAGCTGCGGATGGCGACCGAGGCGCTCGACCTGGAGGGCCTGATCGGGGAGATCGATGGAGCCGGCGAATCACAGCCCGAGGCGCCCGCAGGCACGACGGTCGGGCACGTTCACCTTCAGGTCGCGAGCCTGCGCGAGACGGAGGACTTCTACCACGGCGTGCTCGGGTTCGACGTTATGGTGCGGAGCTATCCGGGCGCGATCTTCCTCTCAGCGGGTGGCTACCACCACCACATCGGAGCGAACGTCTGGCACAGCGCCGGTGGCGGCCCGGCGGCGCCGGGAGCGATCGGGCTCCGGAACTTCGAGATCGTGCTCCCGAGCGCTGCCGAGCGAGATCGCGTGCTCGGCCGGGTGAGAGCTGCCGGCATCGAGATAGACGACGGTGAGCCACGTCCCCTGATTCGCGATCCGTCCGGTAACGGCGTGGTCTTGCGGACGTCCTGAGCCCGTCAGCCGCGCCGCGCTGAGGGCAGCCGGCGGACAACTTGGGGCGACGTCCATCCGGATGCACACGGAAAAGCGCGACGCACCTCGGCGCTACGCTACGGACCCCCGGCGACGTGGCGGAGTGGCTACGCAGCGGCCTGCAAAGCCGTGTACACCGGTTCGATTCCGGTCGTCGCCTCTGCGTGTCAGGCGTCACCTGCGCGCCAGGACCTGCTCGTTGACGAACGGGATCACGTGGGCGCCAAAGGCGGCCAGGGTCGCGTCCTGTGCGTCGTGCTGGAGGTATAGGCCGAAGTGGTCGACGCCGAGGCCGGCAAGCTCCTTGAGCCGTTCGATCTGCACCGACGCCGGTCCGATCAGGCAGAAGCGTTCGACGATCTCGTCGGGCACGAAGTCGGTGTGCGGATTGCCGGCGCGGCCGTGCTCGTTGTAGTCATATCCCTGGCGTCCCGCGATGTAGTCGGTCAGGCTTCTGGGAACTGCGGCGCCTTCATTGCCGTAGCGCCTGACGATGTCCGCGACGTGGTTGCCGACCATCCCGCCGAACCACCTGCACTGATCGATCGCATGCGCCCGGTCAGCGTCGGTGCCGTCGGTGACGTACGCAGGGGCCGCAGCGCACATCGTGATCGCGCCGGAATCGCGACCGGCGGCGCTAGCGGCATCCCGGACGGACTGGATGCTCCAGGCGGTGATCTCCGGATCGGCTAGCTGGAGGATGAAACCGTCCCCGACCTCTCCGGCGAGCTTGAGCGCCTTCGGGCCATAACCGGCCACCCAGATCGGCAGTCGGCTGTCCGGGTTCCACGGGAAGCGGATGTTGGTGCCCTTGTATTCGGCTGTCTCGCCGTTCGCGAGCGCGCGAACAACCTCGATACAGGCCCGAAGATCGGCGAGGTTGACCGGCTTGCCGTTGATCGTCCTCACGGCTGAGTCGCCTCGTCCGATACCGCAGACCGTGCGGTTGCCGTACATCTCGTTCAATGTCGCGAACAGCGACGCGGTGACGGTCCAATCGCGCGTCGCGGGATTGGTCACCATCGTCCCGACGGTCAGCTTGTGGGTGGCGTCGAGGATCCGGCTGTAGATGACAAACGGCTCCTCCCAGAGCAGATGGGAATCGAAGGTCCACGCGTGGCTGAAGCCGTAGGCCTCAGCCTGCCGGGCGAGCTCGATCACGCGCGCCGCGGGCGGGTTGGTCTGGAGAACGACACCGAAGTTCATTGCCTGCTGACTCCTTTGGACGTGAGGTCATCTGCCCGGGCGAGAAGCTCCTCGACGGTCCGTCCGTAGGCGTCGATCGCTATGTGGAGAGCGGCTTGAGGAGAATCCTCGATCGCGGCGTGCGAGATCGGCGGGTCCGACTGAACGAAGATCATTGCCGTCGGGACCACCCGGCCGATCTCCGTGGCGTCGTGCAGCGGTCCGCTCGGGATCGGCTCGCCTTCATCGCCGCCGGCCCGTCGCACGCTGTGCCGGGCGATCTCGACGAGTGCGGCCTCAAAGTGGGTCGGCGCCGCCCTGAGAATGTTGCGGACCGCGAGCGTGCAATTGAACTCCTCGGCCGCGCCGCGACATATCTCGTGCGCGTCGGCGAGCATCGCCGCAAGCTCGTCCGGATCGAGGTGCCGCTGGTCGAGTTGCATCTCCGTGCGACCCGCCACCGCGGTGATCACGCCGGGAGTCGAGTGCAGCTGCCCAACCGTGGCGACTCCGCCGTGCTCGATCGCGCTCTCGCGTATCTCGAGGGTCGCGCGCGCCGCTGCCGCGAGCGAATCCTGCCGTAAATGCATCGGCGTCGATCCAGCGTGGGCGGCTTGGCCGACGAACGTCATGAGATGACGTTCGAGCCCGAAGGTACCGCTAACCGCGGAGCACACGCGGCCGCTGTCGAGGAGGACCGGGCCCTGCTCGATGTGGAGCTCGAGATATGCGACGGCTCCGCGGAGCCGCTCGGTCGCCGCACAAGCACCATCCACGTCGACTCCACATTCAGCCAGCGCGACGGCCAGCGTGACGCCGTTCGCGTCAGTCAGGTCGCGGACGTCGTCCGGATCGAGCGTGCCGGCACATGCTGAGGAGCCGAGCAGGCTGCGCCCGAACCGAGCCCCCTCCTCGTCCGCCCAGTCGACGAACCGCACGCCGATCGGCGCCCTCGAGCCGCGGCGCTTCACCTGCCGCACCGTTTCCAGCGCGGTCAGCAGGCCGAGCGCGCCGTCGAGCCAGCCGCCGTCGGGAACGGCGTCGAGGTGCGACCCCACGATCAGGAACTGCTCACGGTCGCCGTCGATCGCGGCCCACAGGTTTCCGGCCGGGTCCTCGTCCGCCTCCAGACCGGCTTCGGCGAGCTTCGCCCGAAGCCACGAGCGTGCCTCGAGCCACTGCGGGGTCCAGGCCAGGCGCTTGGCGCCGGCGAACCGGCCGCCGCTCCGGGCGGCGAGCTCGTCGAGATCGCCGATGACCGCCTGCGGGTCGAGCCGCAGCGAGCTCACAGCTCAGCGCGGTGGGCCGGGCGGAGCGTCCGGCGGACGAATCGCCCGTGGCCGGGCTCGGTCATGATCTCCCCGCGGTCGTAGACGAGTGTCCCGCGCGAGAACGTGTGGCGCACGCTCGCGCTCGCCGTTTCGCCCTCGTAGAGGTCATAGTCGACGTTCATGAATGAGGTCGCGACTCCGTACGGGCGGGGCGCGGCAGGGTCGAGCACCACGACGTCGGCGTCCTTACCCGGGGCCAGCGCCCCTTTGGCGTTCAGGCCGAAGCGCCTGGCGATGGTCGTGCTCGTGAGGTCCACCAGCTGTGAGTGAGCGATGCGCCCCGCCATCACGCCCTCGTCCCACAGCTTCGGGAGACGATGCTGGATCAGGGCGAGCCCGTTCGGCACCAGGCTGAAGTTCTCGAGGCCGCGTGCCTTCTGCTCGTCGGTGAACGGGCAATGATCGGTGGAGATGCTCTCGAGAACGCCCCGCTGCACGTAGCCCCACAGACGTTCGTGGTTAGCGGCGTCGCGAAGCGGCGGTGAGCAGATGTAGCGACACCCCTCCACCCCGGGACGCCGGAGGTCATCGATCGTGTTGATCAGATATTGGACGCAGGTCTCGCCGCTGACCGCGGCGCCGCGTTGCTGGGCCGCCTCGATCTCGGCGGCAGCCGCCGCGCATGTGACGTGTACGACGAACAGCGAGGTGCCGATGTGTTCGGCAATTCGGGCGGCCCGGCCGGTGGCCTCGGCTTCGACGAACTCGGGACGGGTCAGCGCATGATGGATGGCCGAGACCTCGCCATGCGCGATCGCGCGTTTGACGAGCAGATCGATGATGTCCCCGTTCTCCGCATGCACCATGATCAGCGCGTCGAGGTCCCGCGCGCGCTCCATGCACGCCGCGAGCGCGTCGTCCCGGGCCATCAGCTCGCCCTTGTAGGCCATGAACAGCTTGAAAGAGCAGATACCGGCGTCCGACATCGCCGTCATCTCCTCGAGGACCGGCTCGCTGGCGTTGGTGATCGCCATGTGAAAGCCGTAGTCCACGTGAGCGGCACCGTCGGCCCGGCCTCGCCACTGCTCGAGCGCGGAGCGCAGGTTGTCGGGCTCGCGCTGGATCGCGAAGTCAACGAGACAGGTCACCCCGCCGGCGGCGGCCGCGCGGGTGCCCGTGTCATAGTCGTCCGAGGACATCATGCCCATGAAGGGCATCGACAGGTGCGTGTGGTTGTCGATCAGGCCCGGGAGCACGAAGCAGCCTTCCGCATCGACGACTCTCGTCCCCTCGGGAGGGGCGATCCTGCCGACGGCGACGATCTTCTCCCCTTCGATCAGAACGTCGCCGGCAAACTCACCCTCGGCGGTAACGACCGTGCCGTTGGCTATCAGCGTGGTCTGAGTCATGGCTCGCTTCCCGTGTTCGATTCGGCCGCCGGTGCTAACGACGGACCGTGAGCCTTGAAGTATGGTCGGCGAGGCGAAGATGCGCACCGAGGCGAACGCCGCCCGCTCGCGCGGCATCCGGGTGGTCGCATCGTGTCCGTCTCTGGCGCTGAAGGGCCAAAAGTGGTTGAGATCGCGCAAGCGGCTGAGGCGCCCGCGATGTCGCGCGCGCTTCGGGAATTCTTTCGATCTGAGGAGTGATCATGGCCCGTCTTCCCCGTCCCAAGCTCTCTCTCTTCAGCGCTCTCGCGTGTGGTGCGCTTGCTCTATTCAGCATCGCCGCGATCCCTGGTGCGAGCGCGGCGTCCCACTGGAGCTCGACTCGGCACGGATCTCACGCGCTGCCGAACTCCTGCACGCTCGCGACCGGGATGAAGCTGGCCCCGCCTTCGTCCGGGAGCTACAACGGGGTTTGGACCGGAGACCCGCCGCAGCCGTGGGAGGCGTCGTCCTCGACCATCACCTCCGACGTGAACGCCAAGATCTCTGCCTGGACGCAGACGACCGGGGTGCGTCCGGCAACGTTCTACTTCGAGAACTACTGGGGGCGCTGGAACGGCAGCTCGATCCAGCAGAACACGCTGTTGCAGTTCCCCACGGCCGCCGTCCAGGCAGCATGGAACGCCGGCACAGTCCCGTTCGTCAGGCTGTCGCCGTGGGTGCAGGTGCCGGACGGAAGCGGCGGCTGGTCGCCCGCGCAGTGGGGATGGAGTTGGATTCCTGGCGTGGGTGACACCGACGCGCACTACCAGGCCTACGCCAATCACGTGAGGCTGTCGACGATCGCGGCAGGCGGCTTCGACACCGGCCTGAGCAGCTGGTTGAGCGCGGCGAAGAACGTGCGCGACCAGAGCGGCCACCCGATCCCGATCGTGGTCCAGTTCGGCGTCGAGGTCAACGGCGACTGGTTTCCGTGGAACGGCGTGTGGCAGTCCAATGGCGGCTACACCCATCCGGGCCCGTCCGGCCCTGCCAACTATGTCGCCGCCTACCAGCACATCATCACCAAGGCGCGCCAGGTCGGCGCCACGAACATCACCTGGGCCCTGCACCTTGACCAGTGGAGCTCGCCCTACCTGACGATCAACTACAACCCGGGCGATCCACCGGACCAATTCGGCGTGCAGCCGTGGAACGCGCCCGCCGACTACTACCCGGGCAATTCCTACATCGACTGGCTCGGCATCTCCAACTACGGCCAGCAGGATCCCGCCAGTCCGGCTACCCGTCGTTCGCGGCGCAGCTCGGCCAGCCGAATGACTCCTTCGGGCTCGGCTCGCCCTCACCGTGGGCCCAGATAACCGGGGTCGCGCCAAGCAAGCCGACGGCGATCTTCGAGACCGGCGTCGCCGCAGAGCCGTACCTCAGCAAGGTCGGTCAGAAGAAGACGGGCTGGATCACGAGCATGTTCAACGCCGTCTCGAACGGGTCGTTCCCCACCACCGGCGGCCGGCACATCGGGCTGCTCCAATGGTGGAACGAGAAGTGGAACAACGGCGACAATCAGAACCCGGACTGGGTGGACATGACGATCAACGGCCAGGACGGCTCGCAGACCTCATACCGCAACGGCCTGCAATCCGCCGGCGGGTACTTCATCAAGCCGCCGACGTTCGTCTGTACCACCAACCCCCTGTAGCCGGCACAGGCCTGGGGGGCGGGCGGTGCGCCGCTGGGCGCGCTCGCCGCGCTGGTGTCCGCGTCCGTCCACGTGCCCGAGCGGCTCCGTATCCTGCTCGGCGCCGTCGCCGACCAGGTCGGGCTGGCGCTGCGCAC
>CATPBV010000312.1 GCA_955652345.1 uncultured Solirubrobacteraceae bacterium
GTCGATCACCGCGTAATCGACGTCGCGCTTGTAAAGCGACTCGGCCTTCAACGACTGGATCAGGTGGTTGACGAGGTGCCCGTTCTCGGCGCGATACAGATGATCGATCCGCAGGAATCGCTCGGCTTTGGCGACTCCCAGCTCGGTGACCGCGACGGTCTTGTGCTTTTCCTCGAACTCGTAGTCGAAGTCCGCGACGAAATCCTTCTTCATCCGCGGATCCATGCCCTCGGGCGTCTTGCCGGGTTGTAGCTGCGGCGCGAGCCGGGCGAACTGCGCGTACAGGTCAGCCGCCTGCTCGGGCGCTCCGGAGATGATCAGCGGCGTCCTCGCCTCGTCGATCAGGATGTTGTCGACCTCGTCGACGATCGCGAAGGCGTGGTAGCGGGACTTGCCCTCCTCGGGCTTGGGCCGGCCGCCGTGCTGCACCTTCTCCTCGAGCGTGGTTGCCATGTTGTCGCGCAGATAGTCGAACCCGAACTCCGAGTTCGTGCCGTACGTGACGTCGGCCGCGTAAGCCACGCGCTTGTCTTCATAGGGCTGCATGTTCTGAAGCACGCCGACGGTCACGCCGAGCATGTCGTAGATCGGGTTCATCCACATCGCGTCGCGGCGCGCCAAATAGTCGTTCACCGTCACCAGGTGCACACCGCGACCCCCAAGCGAGTTGAGCACCACCGCAAGCGTCGCGGTCAGCGTCTTGCCCTCGCCGGTCTTCATCTCCGCGATCGCCCCGTCGTGCAGGACCATGCCGCCGATCAGCTGCACATCGAAGTGGCGCATCGCAAGCGCCCGCTTGCCTGCCTCGCGCACCAGCGCGAAGCACTCGAACAGCAGGTCGTCGAGGCTCTCGCCGCCGCGGGCGCGCTCGCGTAGCTCGTCGGCCGACTCGCGGAGCTCGGCGTCGGAGTAGTGCTCGAGCTCTTCCTCGTAGTCGTTGATCCGGCCTACGCGCTGCTCATAGGTCTTGAACTTCTTCGCCTCGCCCATGCGAAGCGCGCGGTCCAGGAAGGACATGGGTTTACCTTAGCAGTGGGGTCTGGGGGCTCAGAACCCTTAATCGGCCGTCCAATCAGGGTCTGAAGGGCACCCCGAGCGCCAGCAGATGGTCCCTGAATCCGACGCCGAATCCGGTCGGCACGCCGGCGTAGTTCTCTATCAGCGACGGCCCTCCCCGGCAGGTCCAGTACTGGCCCGCGTCCCACGCCCACCCCAGATAGCTGATCCGGTGGGCATCGGCGAACGGCAGCATCGCGTCTAAATAACCGTGCGCGCAGTCCGTCTCGCCGAGCTCGCCGATCACCACCGGGTAGTGGCGGTGGGTGGCGAGGATCGCGGCCTGGCATCCACTCATGCAGGGAGCGAGGCCGCCATAGTTGTGCTCGGAGGCGAGCAGCTGGTGGTCGGGGTCGTGGGGCACGTGGGTCACCCAGCCGGAGAGGTCGAGTGACCAACTGAGCCCGCCGAGCATCAGCGGCTGGCGCGCGCCGGTGGAGCGGACCGCGTCAACCAGCTGCTGCATGCCGGCGGCCCGGTAGGCGGGCTTGGGACCGTACTCGCGGTTGGCGGGGATCCTGCACCCGCGAAGCCAGCAGCTCCAGCCGATGTCGTGGGGCTCGTTGTAGAGATCGAAGATCAGCTCGTGGTCGTGCTTGAACGTGGCCGCGACCGACCGCCAGAACGCAGGGGCGTGATCGGCGTCCGGCATCCGGATGATGTTGAGTGAGGTCATCGAGCCGGGTGCTGCCCAATGCAGGTCGAGGATCACGTACAGCCCCGCGCGGTGAAGGGTCGCAACGTAGCGCTGGACGATCCGCCGATATGGCGCCCCGCCCAGCCCACGCCGGGTGTGGAGCCCCAGCCAGCAGTCCTCGTTGAGCGGCACCCGCACGGCGTTGATGTCCCAGCTCTTCATCGCGGCGATCATCGCCGGGGTGTCGAGCTGGTAGGGGTGCGGGTTCTCGAAGAAACCGTTCCCCTGGATGCAGGCGTATTCGAGCCCCGAGCGATTGACGCCTCGAAGCTGGACCGCGTGACCGGCTCCGGGCCCGTCGACCAGCTGATTGCCTCGCACCCTCAGGTTCGCCTGAGCCGTCGCGGCGGCGAGCAGCCAGCAGGCGAGCAGCACGACACAGCCCAAAGCCCAGCCCCGTCTAGCTGACATTACGCCGCCGAGGCGTCGCCTGGAAGCGGAGGCGCGGCGACGTCGCCCGGCGCGGGTGGGACCGCGCCCGCTCGGGACTCGCGGCGCTTGCGACGCTTGTCGCGATGGCGCTTGACCTGCACGGCGAGCTCGTCCGCGCAGAGGTTGATCGAGTGGACGATGTCTGGAGAGGCATCTCGGGCTCTCAGCGTGACGCCCTTCAGATGCAAGGTTGCCTCGGCCACGTGCCGATCCGCGATCGCGGGGTTGCGCTCCTCGATCAGCTCGAGCTCGAGTTCGGCGAACTCGGAGACCTGGCGCGAAACCTTCCGAAAGCGCCTGGTCGCGTGCTCCTTGAGGTCCTCGGAGACGTGCAAGTTACGGCCCTTGATCGCGATCCGCATCGATCGACCTCCTGGGATATGGGGAGAGTCACCACAATAATCGCCTCCGAGGCGTTTGTCGATTGGGAAAATGCCCCGGCATGGCGCCCCAGATCACCTGGTCGCTCGAGCCGGTCGTGCTCCTCGGCGTGCTTACGCTCGGAGCTCTGTACCTGAGGAGGTGGAGTCGCGCCCGCCGACCCGGCGAGCGTCATCCACCTGGCATCGGACGCCTGGTGCTGTTCGGCTGCGGCCTGCTCGTGGTCCTGGTCGCCCTCATCTCGCCGCTGGACGGCCTGTCCGAACAGCTGATGGTGATGCACATGGTGCAGCACATCCTGCTGCTCGACATCGCACCGATCCTGATGATCCTGGGGCTGACGAAGGTGCTTCTGCGCCCTGCGACCCGACGGCTGCAGGCGATCGAGCGTCGCGCGGGCTGGCTGGGCCACCCCGCGTTCGCGGTTCTGGCGTACGCCGGCCTGATGTGGCTCTGGCACCTGCCCGCGATGTACGACGCGGCACTTCGCGACACGGGCGTCCACGCACTCGAGCACATCTGCTTCGCCGCCGCCGGAGGTCTCTACTGGTGGCACATCCTGTCCCCTATCCGCAGCCGGATGCGTCTCGCCGGCCTCGGCCCGATCATGTACATGACAAGCACGAAGCTGCTGGTCGGAATCCTGGGGATCGTGCTCGCCTTCGCGCCCCATGCCCTCTATCCGTTCTACGTGCACCATCCGCACTACTGGGGGCTGACCGCGGCGGATGACCAGTCGCTGGCCGGACTGACGATGGCGCTCGAGCAGTCGATCGTGATGGGGGTCGCGCTCGTCGTCCTGTTCGTGCAGATGCTGAGCGAGTCCGAGCGCGAGGCGCAGCGCGCCGAGCGCTTCGAGCTCGTTTAGTGACCCGACCTGCGATCGCTGGCTGGCAATGGTCGCTCGGGGTTGCGCATATCGCAACCCAAAGCGTCCAGTGGTTCTGGAGTCATGCCGCAGCGGCAGGCGCTGCCGCGCCGCGGCGCGCCAGCAGAACGGCCCCGAGCGCGCCGCCGAGGTCGCCCAACTCGGCGACCTTGACGTCCGGCGGGCGGTTGTCGTTGAACAGGTGCGGCTGCATGGCGTGAGA
>CATPBV010000313.1 GCA_955652345.1 uncultured Solirubrobacteraceae bacterium
CTGAAGACCGCGCGTGGCCAGCGCCGGCGTACCGATGCGAAGCCCCGAGGCCTCGATCGGCGGTCGCGGGTCGAACGGCACCGCGTTGCGGTTGACGGTGATGCCGATCTCGTGCAGGCGGTCCTCGGCCTGCTGGCCGTTCAATGATGACTCGCGCAGGTCGCACAGCACGAGGTGAACGTCCGTGCCGCCGGTCAGCACGCTGACTCCATGGCCCGCTCCGAGTAGCTCGGTGGCGACCGCGCGCGCTCCGTCCACAGTCCGCCGCTGACGCTCGCGGAACGGCTCGGACGCGGCGATCTTCACCGCCACGGCCTTGCCGGCGATCACGTGCTCGAGTGGGCCACCCTGCTGTCCCGGGAATACGGCCGAGTCGATCTTCTTCGCGAGCTCCTCGGTGCACAGGATCATCCCGCCGCGGCCGCCGCCGATCGTCTTGTGGATCGTGGTCGTGACCACGTGAGCGTGCGGCACCGGCGTCGGATGCAGCCCCGCGGCGACGAGCCCCGCGAAGTGCGCCATGTCGACCATCAGGTAGGCCCCGACCTCGTCGGCGATCGCACGGAAGCGCTCGAAGTCGAGCACACGCGGGTAGGCGGACCAGCCCGCAAGGATCATCTTCGGCCGGCGCTCCTTGGCGATCCGCTCCACCTCATCCATGTCGATCCGGCTGGTCTCGCGGTCGACCTGGTACGGCGCGATGTCGTACAGCCGGCCCGAGACGTTGATCTTCATCCCGTGCGTCAGGTGGCCTCCATGCGCTAGCTCCATCCCCATCATCGTGTCTCCCGGCTGGAGCAGGGCGTGGTACACCGCGGCGTTTGCCTGCGCGCCCGAGTGAGGCTGCACGTTGGCGTGCTCGGCGCCGAACAGCGCAACGGCCCTGTCGATCGCGAGCTGCTCAGCGACGTCGATGAACTCGCACCCGCCGTAGTAGCGCTTGCCGGGATAGCCCTCCGCGTACTTGTTCGTCAGTACCGAGCCCTGGCACTCGAGCACGGACATCGGCACGAAGTTCTCCGAGGCGATCATCTCGAGTGTCCGCTGCTGGCGGTCCAGCTCTCCGGCCAGCGCGTCGGCGATCTCCGGATCGACCTCCGCGAGCGGCCGGTTGAAGAAGTCGTGTGGGAGGTCGGCGCTCATGTGGCAGGCGACGATACCAGCGGCGGGAAGCGCTGAGCCGCGATCACCGCAAGGTCCCCATGCTCCCACGTCACCCGCGCATCGAACCCCGCCTGGACCAGCCACTCGAGCTGGTCGGCGACCGGGCTGGGCTTGTCGTATCCGGCCGTGAGCGCCGTCACCGCGTCGTCGGCGTCGGCGGGGACGACGACATCGGCGATCGCAAAGCGCCCGCCTGGCGCCAGCACCCGATGCACACGCTCGAACAGGTCGGCCTTCTCACCCGCGTCGAGGTGATGGATGCAGAGCGCGCTCGCCACGAGGTCGAAGGGCCCCGCCGGCAGCTCATCCTGAAGCCTCTGCGCCCGCAACGACACGCGCTCGGCGGGCAGGGCTTCGCGGGCGGCTGCGAGCATCGGCTCGCTCACATCGATCCCCGTGAGGAGCGCTTGCGGATGCTGGGCCAGCAGCCTGCGCGCGGTCTCCCCGGTGCCGGTACCGAGCTCGAGGATCCGTCGCGCCCCCGAATCGGACGCGAGCACGAGCTCGGCCTGAAGACGGTCGAACATTGGGACCTCTGCGCGGATCTCCGCCTCGTACGTCGCCGGGTCGAAGTGGAACTGCCAGCCGAGCGTTCTGCCGAGCTCCTCCTCCCCCACCGCCCCCTCGCGGACGATCCGCCACTCGCCGGTGTCCTCGTGGCGGCGGAGATCGATCACCGTGGAGGGCGTGCCCGGAAGCTCTCCGCCGTCGATCACGAGATCGGAAGCGGCGCGAATGAGCTCGGGGACCTCCTCGATCCGCCTGGGATCGGGGCCCCCAGCGCGGTTCGCGCTCGACTGGAGCACGGGCCAGCTGGCGCCAGCCAGCAACGGCAGTCGCGGGACGCGAACGCCGAGGGTCGAGCGGTCCTCGCCGCACGCGAGCGGAAAGCGCCCTGCTGGGTTGGGCACCAGCAGCGTGACGGCGCCCGGAAGGAGCGCCCGCATCGTCGCTCGCGTACGTTCGCCGAGCTCGGGTAGCGTCGCAAACGCCAGCTCGAGGTCGAAGAACATCACCGCGGAGGGTTTTTCGAGGGGCCTGCGCTTGAGCAGATACAGGCGCTGCACCGCGAATCGGTTGTCGGGATCGCAGGCCAGCCCGTAGACCGTGTCGCCCGGGAACAGGGCCACGCCACCGACGCCCACGCACCGGTCGAACGCTTCGGCCTCGCTCGTCGCCACCTTCAACGCCTGCCGACGACCACCCGCTCGTGGCCGGCGAGATCGCGCAGACGCTCGACCAGGTGATATCCGGCGCGCGACAGCATCGCCGCGACCGCCTCCGCCTGATCGAACCCCACTTCGAGCGCCACGGTCGGCACCCCTTCGAGCATCCCCACGAGCCGGCGCACCAGGTCGAGCCCATCGCGTCCGGCCAGCAGCGCGGGCCGCGGCTCGTACAGCGCGATCTCCGGCGGGAGCTTCTCCGAGTCGGCCACGTACGGCAGATTCGCGAGCACCGCGTCGAAGCGACCGTCGATCCCTTCAAGAAGGTCGGCACGAATCAGCCTGACGCTCAGATCCAGGCGCCGCGCGTTGTCCTTCGCGACGGCCAGCGCGTCCGCGCTCACGTCCGTCGCCCAAACGTCCAGATCGGGACGCTCATCGACGAGCGCGAGCGCGACAGCTCCGCTCCCGGTGCCGACGTCGACAACCCGCGAGCGTGCCGGCAGGCCCAAGCCAACCTCGACCAAGAGCTCGGTCTCGGGCCTCGGGATCAGCACCCGCGGATCGACGAGCAGCGAGATCCGACGGAACTCCTTGCGGCCGTGGATGTAGGCGACGGGCTCGCGGGCCTCACGACGGGCAAGCAGAGCTTCGAAGGTCTCGCCAGCCGCGCCCCCGACCACCAGGGCGCCGTCCACGAGGAGGCGCTCACGCTTCACCCCAAGGGCGTGCGCCAGCAGCAGCTCGGCGTCGAGCCGGGGCGTATCGCAGCCTGCGTGGGTTAGGCGGCCCGTTGCCCCCGCCAGCAGCGCCGGAATTGAGGCCGGCGCGGCGGTGAGCGCCTCAGCCACCCGCCCGGTCCTGCAGCCGGCGGCGCTTCTCGTCGTCCTGGAGCGCCGCGGTCAGCTCGTCGAGCTCCCCGAGCAGCACACCGTCGAGGTTGTGCAGCAGCAGGTTGATGCGGTGATCCTTGACGCGCTTCTCGGGGAAGTTGTAGGTGCGGATCTTCTCGGCCCGCTCGCCCGTCCCGACCTGGGCCTGGCGTGAGGCTGCCACCTCCGCCTGCTGCTCGGCCAGCGCGCGGTCGTACAGCCGCGCTCGCAGCACCCGCAGCGCACGCTCGCGGTTCTGGAGCTGCGACTTTTCGTCCTGCATCGAGACGACGATCCCGCTCGGCTTGTGGGTGACGCGCACCGCCGAATCGGTCGTGTTGACCGACTGCCCGCCGGGCCCGGAGCTGCGGTAGACGTCGATTTGGAGGTCGGCGGGGTCGATCTGGACTTCCACGTCCTCGGCCTCGGGGAGCACCGCGACCGTCGCGGTGGAGGTGTGGATCCGGCCTTGGGACTCGGTCTCGGGCACGCGCTGGACTCGGTGCGTGCCGCCCTCGAACTTGAACACCGAGTAGGCGCCGTCTCCCTTGACTCCGAACGTGTACGACCCGTCCCCGATCGACAGCGGCTCGACGCTGAAGCCCCGGCGCTCGGCATAACGGGTGAGCATCCGGTACAGGTCGCCGGCCCACAGCCCGGCCTCCTCGCCGCCGGTCCCTGGGCGGATCTCGACGATCACGTTCTTCGAGTCGTTCGGGTCGCGCTCGACCATCGCCAGGCGGATCTCCTCCTCGAGCGAGTCGATCCGCTCGCGCGAGGACTCGAGTAGCGCGCGCAGCTCGGGATCGTTTCCATCCTCTGCGAGCAGCTCGCGCGCCCCCTCCATGTCATCGACCGCGTGCCGGTACTCGGCGGCGAGCCGAGCAGCGGGCTCAAGCTCGCTGTATGCGCGGCTGGCCGCCGTGAAACGCTCCCGATTTCCGATCACCTCGGGATCGGAGAGCTCAGCCTGTAGCTCGGCGAAGCGCGCCTCGATCTGGGAGATGAGCGCGTCGATCATCGTGGGGGCGAGTGTAGGACGCGTCCCCTCACGACCGAGCGCCGCGGCGATGCCGCGGCGCCGGTCGAGCCCCCAGCTCACATTGCGATCGTCAGTGGTGGACGATCAGATACCTGTAATCGATCATGCTGATGCCGGTGCCGACGACTTCGACGCGGTAAACGCCGTTAGCGAGCGTGTTCGCGCTGAGCGTGAACGATCGCCCGTGGTGGTGATGCGCGCCGCCGCCAGGCAGATACAGCGTCCAGGTTGCGCTCCCCGGAATGCCTTTCACGGTGTACCGGACGATGCCGCTGACGCGGGCCCGGTCCGCCGGTCCTTGCATCCGCGGGTGAAGCGTTCCCGCCGCCGAGGTGGTCGTGATCCAGTTGCCGTGGCCTCCAGGCTGCACCGCGGCCACGTCGACCAAGTCGCCCCGGCGAACGTCCGGGACGCTCACCCTGAAGCGGCCTCGGCCGTCCGCGACCGTGCGGAAGATCGGGACAAGCGAGATCTCGCTGTGGATCACGAGGACCTGGGCATGTGGATAGGTCGTGCCTGTCACCACGCCCGATCCCCCATTCCTGAACCTGAGCTTGGCCGCGAGCCGGAAGGTGTATGGCTTGAAGCCGGCGAACGCGGGGCCACCGAACGTGATCCCCGCGCCATCGAGAACGTGGACGGCGAACGGTTCGCCGCCCGTCGAATTGTCGGGGGTGAAGCCCTGCCGGCCCAC
>CATPBV010000314.1 GCA_955652345.1 uncultured Solirubrobacteraceae bacterium
CGCAATGCCTGGGAGACGATCCGCTCGCTCAAGGCGCTCGGCAAGACCGTCCTGCTCACAACCCACTACCTGGACGAGGCGCAGGCGCTCGCCGACCGGGTGGCGATCATCAAGGACGGAAGGATCCTCGCCGAGGGCGCGCCGCGGGAGCTCGGCGCGGGCGAGGGCGCGTCTCCCTATCGCGTCGCATACCGAAATGCGGATGGCACGCTGGTCGAGCGCCAGACCGACGATCCCACAACCTTGCTTCACGAGCTGACCGGTGAGGCGCTCGCACGCGGCGAGCGCCTCGATGGCCTGACGGTCACCCGTCCCACGCTCGAGGACGTCTACCTCGAGCTGACCACCGGGGACCAGGATGAGTGACGCGCTTCCAGGAGAGTTGACCGGCCGCGGCGCCTCTCCGGTCACCCTGGCCTGGCGCCAGTACCGGCTCGAACGGCGGCTGTTCTGGCGCAATCCGAGCGCCGCGTTCTTCAACTTCCTGCTGCCGCTGCTGTTCCTCGCGTTCTTCGGCGCAATCCTGCACGGCAACCAGCACGACCTGAACGTGATCGTCCCGGGGATCGCGGGGATGAGCGTGATGTCCACGACGTTCACCGCACTCGCGTTCAACATGGTGTTCCTGCGCGAGCAGGGCGTGCTCAAACGCATCCGGGGTACCCCCATGCCGGGGATTTCCTACCTGACCGGGATCGCCGCCAACGCCGTCACGAACGCGGCGCTCCAGATCGTGATCATCACCGTTGCCGGGCGGATCTTCTTCGGCACCGGATGGCCGCGGGACTGGTTCGAGCTGGTGGTGTTCGTGGTGGCCGGGGTGGTTTGCTTCGCCTCGCTGGGAGTGGCGTATTCGCACGCCATCCCCAACTTCGACTCCGCGCCCGCGTACGTCAACGCCGTCTTCCTCCCGGTGATCTTCATCTCGGGGGTGTTCTATGACGCGGCGCGAGCCCCGGGCTTCATCAGAGGCATCGCCCAGGCGCTCCCGCTCAAGCATCTGATCGACGGACTGTCGGGCGCGATGGTGAAGGGCACGCCGCTCGCCACGAACATCGCCGCGCTGGGGGTGATCGCGGCGTGGGCCGTGCTGGGCGTTGTGCTCGCGGTCCGGGGGTTCAGCTGGGAGCAGCGCCGGAGCTGAGAGAGTGGCGGCGCTTGCGGTCCTGTACGACATCCACGGCAACCAGGCCGCGCTCGAAGCGGTGCTCGCCGACGCACGCTCGGCCGGCGCCGGCGAATTCATGCTTGGCGGGGACTACGCGCTGTTCGGCCCGTTCCCCGCGGAGACCGTGGCGATGATCGACGAGCTCCCGGACGCGCGTCTGATTCGCGGCAATGTAGACCGCTGGAGCGCGCATCCCGAGCAGGCGCCCGAGGATCAGCTGATCCGCGACGCGATCGCCGCGTGCCGCGAGGCGCTCGGCGACGCCGCCGTTGTCAAGCTCGACGGCCTGCCCGAGCAGCTCGTGATCGGTGACACGCTCTACTGCCACGCCTCGCCGATCTCCGACATGCGCTCGTTCCTGCCGCAGCCGTCGCCCGAGGACGACCAGCTGCTGGCGGGCGTCACCGAGCGCCGCGTGGTCTTCGGCCACACGCATCTGCAGTTCCGCCGGCGGCGAGAGGACGGCATCGAGCTCGTCAACCCCGGGAGCGTCGGGATGCCGCTCGATGGCGACCCCCGCGCCGCCTACGCGCTCGTTAATGACGACGGCTCGATCGAGCAGCGGCGCGCGGGCTACGACAACGAGGCGGCCGCCACAGCGACGCTGGAGCGCTTCGGCGAGATCGACTGGGCAAGGCGGACCGCCGACCGCCTCTTGCACGCGCGGCTCTGAGGCACAGCGGCGGGCTCGCGCCGGGGTGGGTGAGCGCAGCAGCAGGCTCGGACCGGCGTGCGCGTGTGCTGAACTCAATGCAGAATGGGCCGCACGGGCCGCATAGCCCTCCCCGCGCTGTTGGTTGCGCTGCTGTGCGCGGCGGGCTGCGGCTCGTCCTCCGGTGGCACCTCCGCCGGCACCGGGTCGAGCTCTGGCTCCCTCGGCCAGGCCCACCCCCAGGCGGTCGAGCCGGTCGCGGGCGCCGTCCCACAGTCGTTCACTCCCGGGCCGACGCCGGTCGGGGATCCGAATGCGCACGCCGTGCCCCTGGCGGAGGTCAAGCGCGAGCTGGCGATCGCCGCGGAGCTGAACTCGCTCGGCGCAGGCCAGGGATTCGTGTTCCCGATCGCGCCGCTGTCTGTCGTTGCGCCGCCCTCGACCTGGTCGCCCGATCAGGGTGTCGACATCCCAACCTCGGGAGCGGCCTGCGGTAGCGCCGCGGTCTTGCTTGCGGTCACCAACGGAGTGATCGTGAAGGAGGGGATCTCCGGGTTCGGACCAGTGGCGCCGGTGCTGCGGGTCGCCGGAGGACCGCTCGACGGCCGCTACATCTACTACGGGCACGCCTATCCGGCGCTCGTCCCGGTCGGCACGGTTGTCGCCGCCGGCGACCCGATCGCCGAGATCGGATGCGGAATCATCGGGATCTCGACCGGGCCGCACCTCGAGATCGGGATCAGCGCGGTCAACGGGCCGACCTGCTGCCCCGGCAACCTCGTGACCTCACCCGCGATGGAAGACCTCCTCAAGCGGCTATTCGCCGCTGCTACCGGCTAGCGACGCGCGTACGCCCGGGTCCCGGCGCATCGAGCGCGCCGCTCTGCAGGCCGTGACATGTGCTGCACAAATCGGGTGTGCATAGCGCGTCAAAGGCTGCACCCGCGGCCACGCTTGCCGGGCTATGCACAGCAGAGGATCCTGGTGCGGCAAGCATTGCCGCAGGAACGGACCTTGACGTGCTATGCACCCTCAATTGGGCGGCTTTCCGCAGCGGTCCGTCCGCCACCTCCCCTGCGGAGCATCGCCATCCGTGATTAGCCGAACGCGCTCTTCACTGCCGTCGACCCCACTCGTGCCTCGGGCAGGAACCCGTACGTTCCATGGTCACGCAGCTCGGTTGCGGCCTCGACGAGCGTGCCGAGGGCCGCGAACGCGAAACCCCCACCGATCGATATGCGACTAACGCCGAGCGCAGCAAGCTCGGCGACCGGTGGGACACCCGCCACCACGAGGACGTTGACCGGCCGGTCCAGCTCGCGCACGAGCGTGCCGATGTCCTGTGCGCTGCTCAGACCCGGGGCGAACAGGACGTCCGCCCCGGCCTCCTGATAGGCCTGGAGCCTCGCGATGGCGTCTTTCAGATCGGGACGGCCGGACACGAAGTTCTCGGCGCGCGCGGTCAACACGATCCGTCCGCGGGCGGCGTGCGCGGCGGCGGCGACGCGCTCACGGGCGTGCTCGAGCTCATACAGATCGTCGCTGTCGCGGCTGTGGTCCTCCACGGAGCAGCCCGCCAGCCCGACATCCGCGGCGCGCCTGACCGTCTCGGCTACGGTGTCGGGATCCGCACCGAAGCCGTCCTCGAGGTCCGCCGACACCGGCAATCCCGTCGCGCCGGCGATGCTCCCGGCGTGCTCCAGAGCTTCCTCGCGGGTCACCGACCCGTCGAGGCGGCCGAGCGTGGCGGCGTGTCCGCTGCTCGTGGTCGCCAGCGCGCCGAACCCGAGGCTGGCGAGCAGCTTCGCGGACCCGATGTCCCACGCGTTCGGCATCAGCAGAGGGCTTCCGGGCCGATGCAGGCTGAGGAAGTGCTCCCAGGATCGTGTCTGGCTACCCGTCGCGATCGGGCGATGATAGGCCCCCGCTCCAGGAGCCGTCCTCAAGCCCGTCCGCTCGGATACCGATGATTCCTCGCCGGAGGATGCGACAGGTCAGTGCGATCATCGTTGGGCTCTGCGCGACGATCGCGCTCGCGGGATGCGGGACACCCCGAATCGATCCAGGCATAGTCGCGAACCTCATGCGTCGGCTGCTCGAGAGCCAGAACGGCGTGCCCGTGCGCTCAGTCCACTGCCCGGAGACCATCCATCCCGCCAAGGGCGCCGTCACCTACTGCACCGCGACGCTCACCAACGGGCACACCGTCCGCATGCTCGCCACGCCGACGAACGGCAGCGGTCAGGTCCGGGTCGCGCCCGCCGAGATGATCGCCGACCAGGTTCAGAACTCCATCGCAAGCGCACTCGCAAAGCAGCGAGGCATCACCGCAACCGCCGTGTGCCCGCAGCACGTGCCGATCGTCGTCGGTCGCACCTTTCTCTGCCGCGCGTCGGCGAGCGACGGGCGGTCCGCCATGATCCTCGTCACCATCAAGGGCGGCGGAGCCTTCACGATGAACTTCGCCAAGTAGGGGACGGTCCAGCGCGATAGGGCGCCGTTACCTGCGCGAGGAGCGCCGAGCGCTCAGCGCCTTCGACGGCCCAGGAGGATGAAGGCGAGCAGGACCCCGGCGATGAACGCGAACGGGGCGGGGCTTCGACGTGCGCGTTCCCACAGCACGGAGCCGACCAGGGATAGCCCTTCGACCGGGTCGCTCGGCACCGGCTGAGTCGTCATTGGCGTCGGGGGAGCGGGCTCATCGGGGCTCGACCCGCGATCGCGAGCGGGCTCGTCGGGGCTCAAGCCGCGATCGCCCGCCTGCTCGCCCGTCGGCGCCTCATCGCTGCGCGCGGCAGCGGCCTCCTCCCCCCTCGCCGCCTCCTCCTGGTCGGCCATACCGCCGCCGTTGTCGCCGCCCGACGGTCCGCCGCCGGGCCCTTCGAGCATCCCCTGGAGCCGCTCCGCGAACTGACGCAGCAGCCGCTCAGAGATGTCCTCGATCATCCCGCCCCGGCCGAACCTCGCCAGCCGGCCAGTGATGTGGTAGTCGGTGACGACTTCGACGCGGGTTCGGTTGTCGTCCGCCGCATAGACGGTGGAGACGATCGAGGCCTTGGCGCTGCCCTGGCCGCGCTTGTCGGTCCCGTTGGCCTGCATCGTCGCCGTGTGCGTGGCCTCGTCCACCTGCTCCATCATCAGCTTCCCTGCGTAAGACGCCGAGGTGGGCCCGATCTTGACCGTGAACGTGCCGTCATAGCTTCCGTCCTCGTTGCGCCCATTGACGGCTGCCCCAGGCAGGCACGGAGCCACCTGCTCGACGTCGATCAGCGCCTGCCACACGCGCTCGACGGGCGCCGCAACGTCAAAGGACTGCTCGAGCCTCATCACCTAACACCTCCAGGTCTTCCATCGTGTCGACGTCGCGCCCCGAGCACAGATCGGAGCACTCGACCGCCGGGCCTCCGAGGATCTCGCGAGCGCCGCGGTCGCCCGTGAGCCTCGCGACGGCGGCCATCTCCGCCGGACCCAGCACCACCGGGTGTCCCGGGCGCCCCCCGTACACCGCTCGCGCCCCGGGTGGCTGCTCGACGAACCGGCGGATCGCCGAGGGGCTGATCAGCGGTTCGTCGCCGAGCGTCACGATCACCTTCGAGGCGTCGCTGAGCGCCGCAACCCCACGGCGCAGCGACGCGGACTGCCCGCTCGCCCAATCCGGGC
>CATPBV010000315.1 GCA_955652345.1 uncultured Solirubrobacteraceae bacterium
ACGCCGATCGGCAACCTCGCGGACGTCACGTTCCGGGTTCTTGCCGCGCTGGACGATGCCGACCTCGTCGCCTGCGAGGACACGCGGCGAACGCGGATCCTGCTCGACCGCCACGGGATCAAGGCGCGCCTGATCAGCTACCACGAACACAACGAGCAGCGACGTTCGGCAGAGCTGGTGGCGCGGATCGGCGACGGCGCGGTGGTGGCTCTTGTGTCCGACGCGGGGATGCCGCTTGTGTCAGACCCTGGGTTCGTGCTCGTCGGCGCGTGCATCGCCGCGGGGCTGCGCGTCGAGGTGCTCCCGGGCCCGTCGGCGGTGCTGACAGCGCTCGTCGCAAGCGGCCTGCCGGCGCAGCGGTGGCGGTTCACCGGCTTTCTCCCGCGCAAGCGCGCCGAGCTGATCGAGGCCTTCGCCTGCACCGAGACGCTCGTCGCGTTCGAGTCTCCGCGCCGCGTGACCGCGTCGCTGGCGGTTCTGGCGTCGGTCGATCCCGACCGGCCGGTGGCGGTCTGCCGGGAGCTGACGAAAATGCACGAGGAGGTCGTGCGGGGCACCGCCGCGGAGCTAGCCGCGCGCTTGCAGGCGGAGCCTCCGCGCGGCGAGGTGGTGCTGGTGGTGGGAGCGGGTCGCGCGGGCGCATCCGAGGCTGGCGCAGCCGTCGAGGCGTTGCGCAGACTCGTCGCGGCCGGGGCGAAGCCACGGCCCGCCGCGGCGGTCGTCGCTGAGCTCACGGGACTGAGCGCAAACGCGCTGTATCGGGAGCTGACAGAGGCAGGCTAGCCTAGGCACGGCCGTGTCCTTTTACGTCACCACGCCGATCTACTACGTGAACGCGCAGCCTCACCTGGGGCATGCATATACGACGATCGCGTGCGACGTACTCGCCCGGCACATGCGACAGCGCGGCGAGGACGTGTTCTTCCTGACTGGGACCGACGAGCACGGCGAGCCGGTCGCCGATGCTGCCCATGCCCTGGGAATTGAGCCGAAGGAGCTTGCCGACCGCAACGCTGAGCGCTTCAAGGCGCTGATGCCGCGGCTCGACGTCTCAAACGACTTCTTCATCCGCACTTCCGACCCCGAGCACGAGGCAAGGGTCCAGCAGGTCCTCCAGCGCGTGCACGACAACGGCCACGTCTACAAGGGCCTGTACGAGGGGTGGTACTGCCCGCGATGCGCGGACTTCAAGGTGGAGAACGAGATCCTCGAGGGAAATCTCTGCCCCATCCACGAGATCGAGCTGGTGCGCGAGAAAGAGGAGAACTGGTTCTTTCGCCTCTCCACCTTTCAGGGTCCGCTCGAGCAGCTGTACGCGGAGCGCCCCGACTTCGTCATGCCCCGGCGCCACTTCAACGAAGCGTCCGCGTTCATCGCCCAGGGGCTCCAGGACGTGTCGCTGTCGCGCGCCCGGCTGAAGTGGGGCGTCACGGTCCCCTGGGACCCCTCGCACGTGTTCTACGTGTGGTTCGACGCGTTGCTCAACTACTACACCGCACTCGGCTACGCGCGGCCCGGCGAGGACCTGACCGATCGCTACTGGCCCGCGACGTATCACGTTATCGGCAAAGACATCCTCAAGTTCCACACGGTCTTCTGGCCCGCGATGCTGATGGCGGCCGACATCCAGGTGCCGGACCACGTATTCGTGCATGGCTTCCTGCTGGGGTCCGACGGGCGAAAGATGAGCAAGTCGCTGGGCAACGTCCTCGACCCGTTCGAGGTAATCGACGAGCTCGGGACCGACGCGCTGCGGTTCTACCTGATGCGCGACGTGGCGTTCGGATCGGACGGAGGCGTCGGGATGGATGCGGTCAGAGCGCGCTACGAAGCGGAGCTTGCGAACGAGTACGGGAACCTCGCGAGCCGGACGCTTGCGATGATCCTGCGCTACCGCGACGGCAACGTCCCCGCGACCGCGACGGACTCCGAGCTGACCGCTGAGTTCGACGGCTTGCCTGAGCATGTGGCGTCGCTCCTAGATCGTGCCGAGCCCACCCAGGCGCTCGAGGCGATCTGGCAGCGGGTGCGCCGCTGCAACCGCTACGTCGAAGAGCGTGCGCCCTGGGTGCTCGCGCGCGACGGCGGCTCGGCGCCCCAGCTGGATCAGACGCTCGCCTCGCTCGCCGCCGGGGTTCGCTCCCTGAGCGTGTTGCTGCATCCGTACATGCCGGCAAGCACCGCGCGGCTTCTCGACGCGCTCGGAGAGCCTGAATTCGCCTACTCGCACGCTTCGTTCCCAGCGTCGGTGAACGAAGGCCGTGTGTCGCCGCTCGAGCCGCTGTTTCCGAAGCGCGGTCAGTGAACGACAGCCATACGCACCTCGACCTGTGCGAGCCACCCGACGCCGAGCTGGTGGCCGCCGCGAGCGAGGCCGGCGTTACCAGGATCCTCACCGTCGGTCGTGACGGCGCCTCCTGTCGCGCGGCTCTTGCCGCCGCCGAGGACTTCCCGCAGGTGTACGCCGCAATGGGGCGCCACCCGAACGAGGCATCCGGTTTCGACGACGCCGATCTCGCCGAGCTTCAGGCGCTCGCCGCGCACCCCAAGTGCGCGGCAATCGGAGAGACAGGACTCGACTACTACCGCGACAATGCGCCTCGCTCCGATCAGCAGCGGGCCTTCGAGGCGCAGATCGATCTGGCCCGGCAGACCGGCAAGCCGCTCGTGATCCACACCCGGGCAGCCGCGGACGACACCCTCCGCACGCTCTCCGAACGCGCAGGCGAGCTGCCCGTGATCCTCCATTGCTTCTCGATGCCCGAGCGGATCGAGGAATGCCTGGCGCACGAGCGCTGGTGGATCTCATTCGCCGGAAACGTCACCTATCCGAAGGCGCAGGCCCTTCGGGTGGCCGCGATCCGGGTGCCCGCAGATCGCCTGCTGGTGGAGACGGACGCGCCGTTCCTGTCGCCCCAGCCGGTTCGCTCGAAGCGCAACGAGCCCGTGAACGTCGTGCGGACCGCGCAAGCGCTCGCCGTCGAGCGCCGCGTGTCCTACGAACAGCTCGAGGCGGCGGTCGATCGCGCCGCGGCCGAGGTCCTGAGGTGGTGAACGCGCGGCGCGCCACCGCTCGTACGCGGGCACTCGGACAGAACTTCCTCGTCGATCGCAACATCGTCGACGTGATCGAGCGGTTCGCGGAGCTGTCCGCCGGGGACGTGGTGCTGGAGGTCGGCGGCGGGCTCGGCGTCCTCTCGGAGCGGCTCGCAGCCCGCGCCGGTCACCTCCACGTGATCGAGGTCGACGCCCGGCTCGAGCAGCCGCTGCGCGAAGCCCTCGCGGACGCGCGGGACGTCGACGTGCATATCGCCGACGCGCTGAAGGCCGATCTCTCGAAGCTCGCGCCCGCGCCCACGAAGGTGGTGGCAAATCTCCCCTATGGGATCGCCGCGACCATCATCCTACGCACGATCGATCAGCTCCCCGAGGTTCAGCGGTGGGTCGTGATGGTCCAGCGGGAGGTGGGCGAGCGGCTCGCCGCGGCGGCGGGAAGCTCTGCGTACGGAGCGTCCTCGGTGCTCGCCCAGCTCTCGTGCGAGGTGAAGGTCCTGCGGCGGATCTCGAGGAGCGTGTTCCGGCCCATCCCCAACGTCGACTCCGTGTTGCTCGGCCTGATCCGGCGTGGCCCCGGCCCTGCGCCAAATGTGCGGGAGCTGGTTCACCAGGCATTCGCGCATCGCCGCAAGGCCCTTGCGGGGTCGCTGGCGCTGGCCCCCGGGGCATCCCCGGACGTCCGCGAGCGCGCCCGCGACGCGTTGGTCGCCCTCGGCCACCCGCCGGATGAGCGCGCGCAGCGGCTCGACCCGGAAGAGTTTCGCGCGCTCGCTGCGAAGCTCACGCGATGACGCGGCGCACGCTCGGCTACGCGAAGGTCAACCTGTCCCTGTTCCTGGGGCCGGTACGCCCCGACGGCCGCCACGAGCTCGTGACGCTGATGGAGTCGCTGTCGCTGGCGGACGGAGTGACGATGGCGACGGTCTCCGACGGCCCCGACCGCGTGATCTGTCCGGCCGTCGAAGGACCAAACCTGGCGGCGGCCGCCCTCGAGGCGCTGCGCGCGCATGGCTGGGATGCGCCACCGGTCACGGTCACGATCGACAAGCGAATCCCGGTGGCGGGCGGCATGGGCGGCGGGTCCGCGGATGCTGCCGCGGCGCTGCGGCTCGCGGACGAGCTGGCGCCGATAGCCCCAGGCCCGCTCGCCGAGATAGCGGCGTCGCTCGGATCGGACGTGCCAGGCCTGCTCGATCCCGGCGCCGTCGTCGCGACCGGGGCCGGTGAGGCGGTGACGCCGGTCGCCGAGCTCGCGCCGCATGCGTTCGCGATCCTGCCGCAGCGAGTCGGGCTCTCGACCGCGGAGGTGTACGTGCAGGCTGACCGTATGGGTCTCGCTCGGTCCGCGGACGGTCTCGATCAGACTCGACGAGCGCTCCTTGCGGCGCTTGCGACCGATGCTGAGCTGCCGACCGCGGTGCTCGTCAACGACCTCCAGGCGGCGGCGCTGGCGCTCGCCCCACAGATCGAGGACGCGCTGCGCGCGCTCGGCGATGCGGGCGCCGATCACGTCACGGTGTGTGGCTCAGGCCCGACCGTCGCCGGTGTGTTCTGGGGTCCAGAGGCCAGCGAGCGCGCGCAGGCCGCTGCAGCAACGCTGGCCGGCCGGCATCCCGGCGCGGTCGTCGCGGAGCCTGTCGCGCGAGCGGTCGGCGCCGGCGGCGGAGCCCATCTGCAAGGTGGGGCACAATCTGGGCGATGAGCAACACGGCGATCACATACCTGGTCGGCGCCTCCCTCGGAGTCTTCGGGCTGGCGGTGTTCCTCGCGCTCGTTGTGATCCCGACGGTTACGGCCTATCGTCGCTCGCTCGAGCGAGTGGCTGCGGTGGTCCTGTCTTTGTACGTGCTGGCCGCGCTGGTCGGGGTTGGGCTCCTGCTCGGCGCGATCGTCGTGGTGGAGTGGCCTCGGGTCTTCTGAGGCCTCCAGTGGGCCCTTGAGCGCGGACAGCGCCCCGCATCGCGAGTCTCGGCTGGCTTCCGTGCCCGACCTCGCCTCGCTTGCAGCGGTGACCGATGCGATCGAGGGCGGCGCGGGTCTGCCCGAGATCCTGCGGGCCGCCGCTCGGGCACTCGACACGAGCCTGATCCTGATCGACCGATCCGGCACCGTGCTGGCTGCAGCCGCACGGTCGCCGGCTGACGAGCGCTCGCTGATGCGGGACGCTCACGACGTCGTCACGATCGCGCTGAAGGTCGCGGACACTCCGGTCGGGCGACTGCGGATGCGCGTTCGCGAGCAAGGCCCGGACGCCTCTGTGCTCCGCCTGCTGAGCGCCCTGATCGCCTCGGAGGTCGAGCGCGTGCGTGCTCCCGAGCGAGCTTCGGAGGAAGCGAGGGCCAGGCTCCTACGGGCCGTGCTCGAAGGCGGCATCGAGGACCGCGACGAGATGATCTCGCGCGGCAAGGAGCTTGGCATCGACCTTGACGGCGGCGCCGGCGTGGTCGTGGTCCGGGCGCATCCCCGCAAGCCGACGCAGGAGGATTGGCGCCGGAGGCTCCTTGCGCTCGCGGCGCGGGGGGCGCGATCGGCGGCATCCGGTTCGATCGCCGCGGCGGCGCCGGAAGCGGATGAGGTCAGGGTTCTCGTTCCCGATCCCGACGGCGAAGTCGTGCGGCGTGCTGCCGCTGCGATCCTGCGCGAGCTCGAGTCCGGGCTTCCCGGGTTTGCATTCGCGCTGGGACGTAGCCGCAGGGCAGCCGACCCACTGGGGCTGCCGCGCGCGGGCCACGAGGCGCTGCTCGCGGCGAATGTCGTCGAGGGGGACCCGGACCGCTCTGAGCTGGCGTTCGAGGAGACCGGCACCTATCAGCTGCTCCTCCCGCACATGAACGATCCCGCCGAGCTGCGGCGCTTCTACGACGAGACCGTGCGGCCGATCGCGGCGTACGACGAGCAGTACGAGACGGACCTGCTGGGAACGCTCTCGACATTCCTCGACTGCGATGCGAACGTCAACGCGACCGCCGCGCGCCTGTTCACCCACCGTCACACCGTGCGTTATCGCTTCGAGCGCGTGCGCGAGCTCACCGGGCTTGATGTGTCCTCGACCGACGGCCGCGAGAAGCTGTCGCTCGGACTCAAGGCGATGCGTGTCCTGGGGATCGCGCCGGCCCGAGGCCCGGCCACCGAGCCCGGGGCCGAGGGCGGTCGGGTCCCGCGCTAGGGCGCCCTACGCGCGGTCCTGCTCCGGTCCTGCCTCCAGAGCCCTCGCAACCGCGCCGGCCGCCAGCTCGCCCGCGATCTCGAGCGGCTCGGTGCTCCGGAGCGCGCGTGCGAGCACGAACGCTCCCTCGAGCGCCGCAAGCATCGCGATCGTCAGCTCGCGAGCTCGTCGTTCGTCGAGACCCGCTTCGACGTGCCGGCGGGCCCCGGCTGCGATCCAGCTCTCGAACACCTCGGCGCACGCCGCCCGCATCTGCTCACTGGTGCTCGAGGTCTCGAGTGCGACCGTCGCGATCGGGCAGGCGTCGGCATAGCCGGTCTCGCGCAGATGCTCAGCCGCACCCTCGAAGAAGTCGCGCACGCCCGTGACCAGGTCTGGCGCTGGATCGAGCACGGCGGGTATCAGCTGCTCGTAGATCGCGCCGGAGACCCTGATCGCCTCGGCGCCGAGCTGTTCCTTGCCGCCTGGGAAGAAGTGGTAGAGCGAGCCGAACGGCGCCTCGGCCGCCGCCACGATCTGCTTGACCCCGGTTGCCGCGTAGCCCTGCGCGCGGAACAGCTCGGCACTCGCGTCGACGATGCGCTCTCGTGTGCTCGACATTGCAGCTCCCTCCCGGGTTTCGGTGCTCGTGTAGTCTACTCAGTAGAGCGATCTATCTAGAGGAGGCGTCACATGCTGTCCTGGCTTGCGAGGAAGATCATCTCCCGGGTCATGGCTCGCACCCGAGCGGGAGACATCGGGCCGACGCTCGCGCTCGATGCGGCTGACGTCCACTTCGTGTTCCCCGGCGACAACTCGTGGTCGGGTGACTTCCGCGGAAAGGACGAGCATCGGCGCTGGCTCGAGCGGCTCGTGCGCGTCGGTGTCAAGACCGATCCCGACGAGGTCGCAGCGAGCGGCTTGCCCTGGAACATGACGGTCTGCATCCGCGGGCGGTCCTATATGGACGCGCCCGCAGGTGAGCGGATCTACGACAACAGGTTCGTGATCTGGGGCAAGCTGCGGTGGGGCAAGCTCCGCGACTACGAGGTCTACGAGGACACGCAGAAGGCGAAGGCCCTCGACGAGTGGCTCGCGGCACACGAGCAGCCCGCGCCGGTGTGATCAGCCCCGCTGCTGCTCGCGGCGAGCGATCCGGGCATCGGCGCGGCGCTTGGCCGCGCTCGGGATGGCACGGCCGAGGCTGGAGCGGTGATCGGCGATGAGGCGGTAGGCGCGCTCGGTGAGCCGTGGCATGCTCGCGAGCACGGCCGCGGGGAGCCGCCCGCCCCCCAGCAGCCGCAGTAGCGGAGGCGCCGCCGCACCCGCGGAGGAGCGCTCGCCGCGGGGAGAGACGAGATGCCAGGAGGCAGCGCGCTCCGCTTCGGGCAGGTCGTGAAGGAGCGCGTCCGCTTGCGGAGTGCCGAGCGCGACGGGGCGCAGCCGGCACGACCGATCTAGTGTCAGCAAGAGGCCCAACGACCACCGGCAGAAGCCGCAGTCCGCGTCATAGATGACAGTCCAGGCAGCCCTGTCGGGGCCCATGGGCGAGGCGTTAGCATCGCGCGCCATGCCGGTCGGGATCATCACCGGGTCGGGAACCTATGCGCTACCCGGGTTCGAGGACCCGGAAGCGTTCACGTTGACGACGCCGTTCGGCTCGACTGCTGTTTCGCGTGGCACCTACGGCGGGGTTGAGGCGCTGCATGTCTCGCGTCATGGTGAGGGTCACGTCCGCCTTTCGAACCATGTGACCCACCGGGCCAACATCTGGGCGCTGAAAGAGCTTGGAGCAAGCGCGATGATTGCCTGCACCACAT
>CATPBV010000316.1 GCA_955652345.1 uncultured Solirubrobacteraceae bacterium
CGCCACGACGTCGAGGTGGGGATGATCGGCGTCAACGTCGGCGTCGCCGCGCCCGTCGCGTTCTTCCCGTTCTCGGGCTGGAAGGGCTCGTTCTTCGGCGACCTGCACGCCCACGGCACCGACGCCGTCGACTTCTATACCCGCAAGAAGACCGTCACCTCGCGCTTCTTCTCGGCGCGCCCGGGCGAGCGGCTGTTCGGCGAGCACTAGGTGCTCTTCAGCCAAGCGTGCGCGGGGTCGTCGACCATCGCCCACCGGCGCACCGGGCCGGCCATCACGTTCAGGTAGTAGAGGTCGTAGCCGGGGGGCGCGGAGACCGTGTGGTACCCACGCGGAACGAGCACGACGTCGCCGTCGGCGAACCCCACCGCCTCGTCGAGGTCGCCGTCGTCGCTGTAGACCCGCTGGAGTCCGAAGCCGTGCGGGGGCTTGATCCGGTGGTAGTAGGTCTCCTCTAGGAGGCTTTCGGTGGGAGGGTCGTCGCGATCGTGCTTGTGGGGCGGGAAGCTCGACCAATGGCCCGCGGGCGTTATCACCTCGACCACAAGCAGGCTCTCCGCGGGGCGGTCATCCATCAGGATCGGATGGATCCGGCGCTCGAACGGGCCGCGGCCGCGCACCTCGACGTCGATGTCATCGGGGCTGATGAGGGAGGGCGGCCGGCGGTCGGAGTTCGTGGCGGGCGCGGAAGCGATCGCGATCTCGGCGCCCTGTACTGTCGCGATCTCGAGCGGGACCCCGGCTGGGGCGTAGACCGCGTGCGGGAGTCCGTCGAACGGATCGGCCCGGCCGCCGACCCCGTGCCAGGACTCGGAGCCCGCCACCACGTCGACGCTCCCAGCGAGCACGACGACGCAATGCTCCCGCTCGGCGTGGCGAATGGCGCGGCCCTCTCGGGCAGCGAGGCGGTGCACCTCGAAGCCGACGTAGCTCCAGCCCGCGCTCTCGGGCGTGACGCTCAGGACCGCGCCGCCCGGCCCCGGAGCACCGGGTCGTACCAGCAGATCAGCCATCCTCGCCGACCGGTCGCAGGTAGTCCCGCTGGCGCTCGCGCATGCGCTCGTACTCGCGTCTGGCCTCACGGACCGAGTTCGACTTCGAGACCGCGGCGACGGGGACGTCCCACCAGCAGTCATAGCTCGGGACTCCCTGGTAGCGGTCGGTCGCGACATGGATCACGACGGTCTGCTGCACGCGACGAGCCTCCGCGAGCGCGGCGTCGAGCTCATCGATCGTGCTCGCGCGGATCAGCCTCGCCCCCAGGCTCGCGGCATTGGCGCCGAGATCGACCGGCAGCCGCTCGCCGGCTCCGTCCTCGCCGTCGAGCCCGAGCGAGTCGTCCCGTCTGTAGCGGTAGAGCGTCCCGAAGCCTCCCGAGCCGACCGATCTCGACAGCCCCCCGATCGACGCGAACCCGGCGTTGTCCACAAGCACGATCGTCAGCTTCATCCGCTCCTGGACCGCGGTCACGATCTCGGAGCTCATCATCAGATAGGACCCGTCGCCGATCATCACGTACACCTCGCGGCCGGGATCGGCAAGCTTGACCCCGAGACCGCCGGGGATCTCGTAGCCCATGCACGAGTAGCCGTACTCGACGTGGTAGGTGCCGGGCGCCCGGGTGCGCCACAGCTTGTGCAGGTCGCCCGGCATCGATCCGGCAGCGCAGACGACCACATCCCGCTCGCCGCTGGCGCGCTCGACCGCTCCGATCACCTCCGCCTGGCTCGGCAGCGGAGCGTGGCCGAGGCCGTATAGGCGCTCGACCTCCGCCAGCCAGAGCTCGCGCTCGGAAGCGATCGCCGCCCGGTAGTCCGCGCTCACAGCATGTCCGTCGAGCATCTGCGTCAGCTCCTCGATTCCGGCCCGCGCATCGCCGACGAGCGGCAGGCCGCTGAGCTTGCCCGCATCGAACGCGGCGACGTTCAGGCTGACGAAGCGGACATCCAGATGCTGGAAGGCAGAGTGCGAAGCGGTGGTGAAGTCGCTCCACCGCGTGCCGATCCCGAGGACCACGTCCGCGTCTCGCGCGATCCGGTTCGCGGCGGAGGTCCCCGTCGCGCCGATCGCGCCCAGCGCGCACGGATGGTCAAACCGCAGCGAGCCCTTCCCCGCCTGCGTCTCGGCCACGGGGATACCGGTCGCCTCGGCGAGCCGGCTCAGCGCCTCAGATGCCTCGGAGTAGATCACGCCCCCGCCCGCGACGATCAGCGGACGGCGGGCCTCACGGAGCAGCGTCGCCGCCCTGCGTACCGCCTCCGGCGGTGGCGCCTGGCGCCAGACCGTCCACACCCGGCGCTCGAGGAACTCGTCCGGGAAGCTCATCGTCTCGGTCTGCACGTCCTCGGGGAGCGCGAGGGTCACGGCGCCCGTCTCGGCCTGGTCTGTGAGGACGCGCATCGCCTCGAGCGCGGCGGGCATCAGCTGCTCGGGTCGCGCGATCCGATCCCAATAGCGCGAGACCGCGCGGAAGGCGTCGTTGACGGAGGTGTCGCCGCTGTCGAGCCGCTCGAGCCCTTGGAGCACGGGGTGGGGCCTGCGGGAGGCGAACACGTCACCGGGGAGCAGGAGCACCGGCAAGCGGTTGATCGTTGCCAGCGCCGCGCCGGTGACCATGTTTGTGGCGCCGGGCCCCACCGAGCTCGTGCACGCAAGCGTGCGCAGCCGGTTACTCGCGCGCGCGAAGCCGGCAGCGACATGGACCATCGCCTGCTCGTTGCGGCCCTGGTAGTAGCGGATCGCCGCGGCCTCCTGCTGGAGTGCCTGGCCGATGCCGGCGACGTTGCCGTGGCCGAAGATCCCGAAGCAGCCTTCGATGAACCGCTGCTCGCGGCCGTCGCGCTGCACGTGCTGCGCCGCAAGGAAGCGGATCAGCGCCTGCGCGACGGTCAGCTCAGGCATGCGCCCGCTCCTCGAGCAGCGCCTCGAGCTCCTCGAGACCGGCGTAGTCGTCGGCGCAGGCGAGCCGCGACGCCGCGATCGCGCCCGCCGCGTTCGCGAGGGACAGCGCCCGATCGAGCTCGTATCCATGGATCAGCCCGTGCGCCAGCGCGCCACCGAACGCATCGCCGGCGCCGAGGCCGTTCACGACCTCGAGGCGGATCGCGGGCAGCTCGATGATCTGATCTTGGGTGGCGGCCAGCACTCCTTCGCCGCCCCGCTTCACAACCGCCAGCTCGACCCCCAGCTCGAGCAGCGCCGCTGCCGCGGCGTGGGGGTCTCGCTCGCCGGCCGCGACCTCCACCTCCTCGGCGTTGCCGATGGCGATCGTCACATGCTCGAGCGCTCGCAGCAGCCAGCGGGTGGCCTCCTCCCGCGAGGGCCAGAACATCGGCCGGTAGTCGAGATCCAGGACCGTGGGCAGTGGCGAGCGCCGCGCGATCAGCTCGAGCAGCGTGCTCCGGCTCGGCTCGTCGGACAGCCCGGTGCCGGTGATCCAGAACAGCTTGGCGTCGTCGACCGCGTCCAGGTCGAAGTCCTCGATCGTCAGGTTCATGTCCGGAGCCTTCGGCTCGCGGTAGAACAGCAGCGGAAAGTGCTCCGGAGGATGGACCTCACAGAACACGATCGGCGTCCGTAGCTCGGGGTCGGTCCCGACCCACCGCGGGTCCACTCCGAAGCGCTCCAGCGCCGAGCGGACGTACGGGCCGAAGCCGTCGTCGCCGACCTTGGTGACGACCGCGGTGCGGCTGCCGAGCAGCGCGGCCTGAACCGCGACGTTCGTGGCGGTTCCACCGAGGTACTTGGCGAACGTCTCCACCTCTGCCAGCGGCACACGCATCTGCTGCGGGTAGAGATCGACGCCCACTCTGCCGGTGGTGATCAGGTCAAACGGCCGCAGGGCTCCTCACCTCCGCGACCTCGACCCAGCGGCGCTCCGCGGCCGCCCGCTCGATCGTCTCGCATACGGCCTGGACCTCGAGGCCGACCGCCAGGTCCGGGGTCCACGCACCGTCCGGCCACTGCGCGAGCAGATCTGCTGCCTGGTTGACGAAGGTCTCGCCGTAGCCGATCCCCTGCCCGAGCGGCCACCAGCCTTCGGTCTGAGGATGGGAGGGATGCTCGGCGCGGATCCGGCGGACGCCGTAGAGCTCTGGGGGCTCGGCACCGTCGCCGTACCAGAGCTCGTTCAGCCTCGCGTAGTCGAAGCGGAGCGTGCCGCGATCTCCATTCACCTCCACGGTGAAGTCGCATGGTCGCCGCGGGCAGACCCGGGCGGTCTCGAGCACACCGATGGCACCGCCGCCGAACCGCAGCAGCGCCGCGCTGGCGTCGTCGACGTCGACCTCGCGGAGCTCGCCGTTCGAGCTGCGCGACCGAATGAAGGTCTCAGACTGAGCGCACGTCGCGGTTATCTCCCCCACCATCCAGCCGGCCAGGTCGATCAGATGCGCTCCCAGGTCGGCGACTGTGCTGGCACCCTCAGCCCGCGTGAAGCGCCAGTCATGCGGGATCTCTGGGTCTACGAACTCGTCGGTCAGGAAGGCGCCGCGCCACAGGCGGGGCTCGCCGACCCGTCCCTCGTCGATCAGCTGCTTCATCAGCGCGAGCGCGGGCAGACGGCGATAGTTGAAGCCGATCGCGTTTCGCACGCTCGCGCGCCTGACCGCGGCCACTGCGCGGACCGCATCGCCGAGCTCCGCGGCAAGCGGCTTCTCGCAAAGGACGGCCTTCCCCGCTTGGGCGGCAGCCTCGACGATCTCGGCGTGTGTCCCGGGCGGAGTGCAGACATCGACGATGTCCACGTCGGCGGCCGCGACGACCTCACGCCAGTCGCTGGTGAACCGCTCGAACCCGAGGCTGCGGGCGGCGTGCTCCACCGCGGCGCCGTTGCGCCCGCTGATCACTCGCAAGCGAGGAGCCGCGGGCAGCTCGCGGACGCGAGGCGCGAGCACGTACGCCAGGCTATGCGCCTTCCCCATCCCCCCGTATCCGACGATCCCGATGCCGAGCTCGGGCGCGCTCACGAGACCGTCGGCATCGTGCTCGCGACCGCGCGGCTCCCAGCCTGGCCCGGGGCCGTCTGCATGCGAGCGAGGTGCGTAGCGGCGATCGCCTCCGCAAGCCGTATGTCTCGCAGACCGTCCTCGCCGTTCGTGCGCGGGTCCCTGCCTGTGACGATGCAGTCGGAGAACTCGATCAGCTCGCGCTTGA
>CATPBV010000317.1 GCA_955652345.1 uncultured Solirubrobacteraceae bacterium
AGCCACCGCTGCCCGCCCATCGAGAAGCCGACGATCGCGGCCCGCTCGGTGGCCGTGGCGTCTAACACCGCGAGCGCATCGGCAGCGAACTCCGCCTCCGCGTAGGCCTCCGCGTCGAGCGGCCGATCGGAGCTGCCATTGCCGCGCCCGTCGAACGTCAGCACCCGAAAGTGGCGCGCGAAGTACGGCAACTGGAACTTCCAATGCCGCGAATGCACGATCGACCAGGTCGGCAAGAACAACACGGTGCGCTCGCCCTCACCCAACCGCTCCCAATAGACCCGGACTCCGTTCCGCTCGAGAAATCCACTCTCGTCAGGGTCACACGCGCGAAGCACCGTACAACTCCTTGGTCGTTCGACCGACCAACCTACTGCTATGCTCCGCTCATGTCAAGTACCGGCGCCAAGCCCGACCAGCGCGTCCTACGAGGCAACGCAACTCGAGAGCAGATCCTGCAGGCGACGAACGACGTACTCCGCGAGCAGGGCGGCGCTGCGACGACCACACGGGTCGTGGCCGAACGCGCGGGCGTTCCTCTGTCGCTTGTCCACTACCACTTCGGCGGACGAGGCGGCCTGCTAGCGGCGCTGCTCGAGCAGGAGAACGCCAAGCTGGTAGAGCGGCAGCAAGCGATGTACGCCGGGCCCGAGCCCCTCGCCGACAAATGGCGAACCGCCTGCCACTATTTGCGCGAGGACCTCCGCTCAGGCTACGTGCGCGTCCTCTGGGAGCTCTGGGCGGCCAGCCTCGCCGACGAGCAGCTCGCAGCGCGCTGGCGCGAGGCGATGGCGAGTTGGCGAACCCTGCTCGAGCAGGTCGCCGACAAATGGGCCGCCGAGCACGGACTCGAGCTTCCCCTGCCTTCCCGCGCGCTCGCGACACTCGTCGCCAACGCCTTCCAAGGAGCCGAGGTCGAGATCCTCGCCGGCGTCTCCGAGCACGAGGCGCCCCACCTCCAAGCACTCGAAGCCTGCGCCGACCTCATCGAACGGCTCGAGCAGCCCGCTCGCGCGCTCGAAACCGGCACGCGAACAGCACACTCCTCGCTCGCCGGCGCGACCCCTTAGCGACAGCCGCTTCGCCTCGACAGCTGACACGCTACGCGCCTCACAATACTGGGGGTGCCGATGTGCTCCGAGCTCGACAGGACGCAGGCGATTCCGGCCGCGCAGCGCTACTCGCCTCGTCTGCTTACCGAGGGGGAGCGTTGGACCGCCGAGGCGCTGTTAGAGCTGAGGCGCGGGCGCTACCGGCGGCGCGCGTGGCGTCGGTTTCTGCGCAGCTCGCTCGAGCGTTCACGCGCAGTGCGCCGGAGTCGTCCGCTGCTCGCGCGTCAGGGCCGGCGGTGGGGGGCGGGCGGTGCGCTGGCTTGGTTGGTTGCGTGTCGCGCCGGGCGCGAGATCGTAGGCCTGGAACTGCGAGTCCTGCCCGGCCTCGCTTGGTGGGTTGCGGTCTGGCAGATGCTCGATTGGCACCTGGGCATGGCCGAGGGAGGCGACGGCCAGCCGCGCGCGCGGCTTTCGCCCGGCGATGCGGTCAGCCTTGCTCGCTTCTGGCTAGTCCCGACGGTCCCCGCGCTGGCGCGTTCCTCGATCGGATTGCCTGCGGTGATCGTGGTTGGCGGCGCTTCGGACTGGCTCGACGGGGCGCTGGCGCGACGCCACGGCCGCACGCGGCTCGGCAGGGATCTGGACACGACCGCAGATCTCGCATTCCTCGGGATCGCCGCCATCTCGGCCCGCGCTACCGGTCGGATCACCCCACTTGGGATCTCAGCGCTGGCCGGCCGCTACACAATCGGCGTCGCGCTGGCGCTCGGCGCGGTCTTTGGCCGGGCGCGGCGCCCGGCAATCCGCGCAAGGCCCTGGGGGGCGCTGCCACGGACGGCGGGATTGGCGATGTGCACCGCGGGCCTGCGCCGGACCGGGACCGCAGTGCTCGTGTTCGGGTGCGTTATCCCGCCGCGCTCCACGGCTCCGTGGCGATCGTGGGTGTAGCCCACCGTCGAGGCGCAAGGCCCGTCATCGCGGCTGGCGCGATACGCCCACGGAGGATCGTTTCATGAGGCTAACCCTTGATGATCGTGAAGATCAGCGAGCGTGGCACTGACCGCTGGCCGGCGGCGTTGGTCGCGGTGATAACCAGTACGTAGCGCCCGGGCTGCAGCTTCTGCCTGCGTGACACGCGTCCCGCGAAGGTGATTCTGTTGATGCCCGTCTGTCCCGCGAAGGTCATGGTCGCGACTGTCACGGTCCGCGTACAGCGCAACGTGTGCCTGCGGCGCTTGGTTTGAGCGACGCACCTCTTGCCGAGCCGGTGGCCTCGGAAGCGCTCGGTGAAGGCGAATCGGACCATCGCCGGTTCGTTGAGTTGGAAGCTGAAGGTCGTGCCCACCGGCGGCCGGTGTCTGTGCCGGAGTCTCGCCAACCTATTGCCGCGGCGCCATTTCGAGTGGCTCTCGGTGGCACCGGTGATGTCGGGTGCCGAGGACGTGACTGCCAGGGTCGTGGACGCTGATGACGTCAGCCCCGTCGTGTCGGTGAGTGTGACAACCGCCGAATGCGTCTCCTGGGTTGGGAAGGCGCGGACGACCGACGGTCCGCTGGCCGTCGTTCCGTCATCGAAGCGCCACGCGTAGGTGAAGGCGTCGCCGGGGGTGCTCGCTGCGCCTACAGCGGTGAATTGGGCTGGCACGCCTGTCGCGACCGACACTGGCGCCACGGATGCGGTGACAGTCGGCGGCTGATGCTGATAGGCCCCCAGGTCCCGGCCGGTGCCCGTGATTCTGGGAGCACCGCTCAGATCTGTGGCCGACTCGGTCGCCCCAAGGGGGGTATGTCCGAGTGCAGTGGGGTCGAAGTGGAGCAGCGGCGAGGTCGCGAGCAGCCGGAGGTCACTGGCTGGATTGGCGAAGCCCGGGTTCACATAGTTCGGGACGACGTGAGCGAGCAATGTGACGCTGGCGCCCCCCGAATGCCCAATCCGGGTGGGATCGAGATCGGAATAGTCGACCGTGACAGACGCGCCTCCAGCGCCAACGCGGGATGCGTCGATCGCATTGCCGATGGGATTGGCGATGATCGAGTCGGTGAGGTTGACGGTGACGGAGCCCGAGCTCTGCGCTTCTGCCTGGACGCCGGTGTCAGAGGCGTTGCCAACGATCGTAAGTTGGGTGGCCTTGATCGTCGCGCTGGTGGAGCCGGGCGCGAAGGCCAGCAACCCTGTCGCGGTTAATCCGGTCCTACCAGATGCTCTGATGAGCGAGTCGTCGACGGAGACTGTTCCGCCGAATGCCAGGAGCGCAGTGCCGTTGTTGCCGTTGTTGCTTGCGCTAGTGCCCGTGACGACGCAGCGGTGGATGTCCACCCGCCCGGGCCCGTTGGCCACGATGCCCGTCACGCCTGCGAAGGTCGAGTCCTGAACGGTGGTCGCTGTCGAGCCGCTGATGTCGAGCGCGGTCGCGGCAGCGATTGCCGGCACTGTCACGGTGCTTCCTGAGACGCTGCCGCCCCCGGTCAGCACGACTCCTTCGCCAGGCATGCTCGCGGCAGACCCGTCGACTACGACACCCGTCACCGTCGCCGGGCCGGCCAGCTGTAGCCCGTTATCGCCCGTGGAGCCGCTAGAGAGCAGGAGCGCCAACGAACGGACGGTGACCGCTCCTGTCGAGCTCGAGCTGAGTACGGTCTTGATGTTGTCGGCCGCGGGAAGCTTGAGTGTCGTGGCACTCGAGCTGACGCCGTCGATCTCGACTGGAACGGTTCCGGAGTAGGCGAACCCGGAAGCGGGGCTCGTGTACGTGCTCGATCCGAGGACGATCCTGCCTGCCGCGGCGTCGGTCTTCACCTTGGTGAGCGCTGCCTGGAGATTGGGCTGGGTGCCGTCGCTGCAGCCCGTGGCCGGCGCAACGCAGTACACCTTTGCCCCCGCCGCTGCCGCCTGCCAGCCGCCGAGCAGCAGCGCACAGATGGTAAGTACCAGGATCGAAAGCGTTCTGGAGACTCGGCGCCCGTCAGCTACGGGGCGTCGACCGAAGGGCTCGACACGGCTGCTCCCGCCGCGCGGTGGGTAGGGAGTCGGTCGCCCTCGCA
>CATPBV010000318.1 GCA_955652345.1 uncultured Solirubrobacteraceae bacterium
GCCCGACCATCAGACCGCTCGCCCGCGGCCGTCTCACGAGCTTTGCCGTTCTAGCGGGCTTGCCCCGAGGCGGACGGCGAGATACGGTCGCGGAGAACACTCCAATGTTTGAGCAAAGGAGATGGACGTGGCCGCACTGCACTGCTGATGGCCGAAACGCGGCGCCTGCCGACCAGGCATATCCAATCCCATCAGGGCGTGGGCAACCTACTTGCGGCGCTTCGAGAACGCAGCGTGATGAGGGGAATGTGGCTGGTCGCGCTCCCCGCACTGGTGTCTGGCGCCGTGAGCGTGCTTGGTCCGCTTCGGCTGCATCGCCTCGGCGCGAGTGCGGCGGCGATTGGCGCGACGTTCCTGATGGCCGCTGGGATCGAGGCCGCTATCACCCCAGCGATCGGCCGCCTGTCCGACCGGCGTGGGCGGCTCCTGCCCCTCCGACTGGGTCTGGCGACCACGGCGGGATTGCTCTTCTGCTTCAGCCTCCCTCGCGACGTGCTCCTGCTGGCTGTGGTGGTTGTTGCGATCGCCGCCGCGCTCGGTGCTTTCTGGGCGCCAGCGATGGCGATGCTCTCAGATGCCGCCGAGCGCCAACGCCTCGACCAGGGGCTGGCCGCCGCACTGATGAGCCTCGCCTGGGCAGCGGGCCAGATCGTGGGCTCAGGTGCTGGAGGCGCGGTCGCAAAGGCGGCCGGAGACGCGCTGCCGATGACGATGGCCGCTGCACTATGCCTAGGCACGCTCGTCGCCTATAGCCGTCTCTCACCGCCCGGCTCCCTCTCTCGACGATCCTGAGGTGATCAGTCGCGGCTGCGGACTATCGCCCGTAGGTGCGCACGAACGCGCGTGCGCGCTGTGAGATCCCGTCTATCAGCCGGCGGACCTCGGTCAGCCCGGTGCGGAGGTCGGCGTCGCCGAATTCGATCGGCATCAACGAGTCCTGAAGCGCCACGAGTCCCGCCTCGGCATGGCCGATCGCGTCCACGGCGTTCTCGATGAGCTCCTTGACGCCGGTGGAAGGTGCCCCGGGCGAGGGCGTTTTGAACTCCCGCTCAGGCAGTCCGTGGCGGCTTGCGAACTCTGCATGGGTGCGCTTGGCGCGTCCGTAGGCATGCTGGACCGGCCGGAACAGCTGCTCCTCGAGCCGATCAGCCTGCTGGTCGTCCAGGTGCTCATACGCGGCGCCCAGAAACGCAAGGGCTTGGGCGAGGCTGTCAGCGGCCTCGCCAAGCGCGTCGAGAAGCTGCTTGCGCGCCTCCACGTTGGTGTAGGGCATCGGCCCAAAGAGTAGTTCTCCGCCCGAGCGGGCACACCCCGCCAACGCGGGAGTGGTGGGCGCTCACTCGCGAGTTACGAACGGGAGGTGGTCTATGGCCCCGGTGAGCTCGAATAGCCGTTGTACCCGGGACGAGCCCTTCGTCAGACGGATCCGCGGGCAGTGATCACGGTACGCGTGCTTGATGAGGACATGCAGACCACTCGAGTCGATGAAGTCGACGCGAGCGAGGTCAACCACGATCGTTGCCGCGTCCGTGGCCTTCGCTCGCGCGATTCCGTCGTCCAGCAATCGAGCAGTTGAGATGTCCAACTCACCTGCGACGGCAAGAATGAGCGATCGCGCGTGCTCAACGATCTCGATGTTGAACGAGGCAGTCACTGCCGCTTCCGACCACAGCCACACGAACTCCGCTCCGACACCTTCGTCGCCGCTTGCTGCTCGCGGGGAGCTTAGGCTCGCCGCCGCGGCCGGCCTGCAAGGCATGTCCGCACGCATACGTTCGCGCTCGAACGCTTCGAGCCGGGGTAGCCTGATCGTCTTGTCGCGAATTTGTGCGAACCCCTCTCGATGCTGAGCTCACGTGGGCTCGGTACGGACCTCATCAGCATCGTCGATGCCGACGCGGATCTCGCTGAGCTGCTAGACGAGTCCGAGCGCAAACGCGCCCGGCGCGAGGCGCTGACCCGAGTACGCCGTCTGTCGCGGGGCGAGTGGGACGCGGCGAACGCGATAGAGCCCGACCTGCACCATCGCGGCTTTCTGATCATCGAGGGCCTGCTCTCGCGCGAGGTCCACGTGCTCGGGCGGCAGTGCGTCGAGCTGCTGGGATCCGGCGATGTGCTGCGCCCCTGGCGCTGGGATCCTGACGGCTCGCATGTCCACGCCGAGGTGGGATGGATGGTGCTCGAGACGACAGATCTTGCCGTGCTCGATCATGGTCTTGTTACACGGATGAACCCCTGGCCGCAGCTCGGCGTCGAGCTGTTTGCCCGCGGCACTCGGCGGGCACATTCGCTCGCTGTGGCGCTGGCGATCGCCCACCACCAGCGCGTCGATGACCGTCTGCTGCTGACCCTATGGCACCTGGCCGAACGCTGGGGTCGGGTCGGGCCAGCTGGGATCGCGGTGCCGCTACCTCTGTCGCATCAGCGACTTGCCGACTTGGTGGGGGCGCACCGACCGTCCGTCACGACGGCGATGGGCTACCTGACCCGTTCGGGCGCTGTCAGCCGGCGGGGTGACCGCGTCTGGATGCTCCACGGCGCTCCGCCGGCTGAGCTGCGACACCATCGCCTGGTCGCCTCGATGACGCAAGCTCCATCCGACGCCGAGCAGTAAGGGGCCGGCCGACCGGGGCAGAGCGGCCAGCGATGCTTGGTTGTTATCTCAGCGGCGTCCGGCAACGAGGGCCAGGACGGCGAGGATCAGGATCAGGAACAGGAGCGGGTGGATGGCGATGCCGCCGGCCACCGCGAAGATCAGCAGGATGACTGCAAGTGCGAAAAGCATGCTCACCTCCTTATCGGTTCTGGCGAACTACCCCGGAACCGCGACGAATGAACCGCAGGCTGTACCCGGGCGTACCGCGCGCTCGTCAGCTAGCACCGGCCCTGCACTGAGAGGAGTGCTCCGGAGTCCGACGCGGGTTCAGGCAGATCCGTAGAAGTGTCGGTACTGCCAGGCGGCGTCTCGCCTGAGCGTTTCTTCCGTTGGCGATTCCGGACCGAATCGCTCGAGCGAAAGCGGCGTTAGATCGTGCGGTGGCGCACCGTGGATGATCCACGCGGCGAGCGCGTCGCCGATCGCGGGCGAGATTGAAAGGCCCGCCACGTTGCAGCCGCCGGCGATGAAGAAGCCCTGCGCGCCAGGGGTCGGGCCGACGATGTGGCGGCCGTCCGCGGTCATTGTCGGAATCCCACCGCGGTGCTCGCGAATCCTCGCGGCTCGAAGGGCTGGCAGCTGCTGCTGGACATCGTCCGCCGCCCGCAACAGAACAGCGGCGTCGAGCTCCAAGTCCGGGATCTGAAAACTCCCGCCGAGCGAGTCCATGTCGAGCTGGCGCGGGGCTTCCTCGAAGACGCCCCACAGAAGCCCGCCGTCGCACGGACGCACGTACACCCCGGCGTCCATAATCCGCACCATCGGCAGATCGGCGTCGACGCCTTCGACGCGCTCGGTGACGAACAACTGGTGGCGGGTCGGGACGATCGGGATGCGGATACCGCTCGCTGCAGCCACTTGCCGAGTCCATGCTCCCGCCGCGTCGACGACAACCGGCGTGCGAATCGTCCCCTTGTCGGTTTCGACACGCGTGACACCGCCGTCGCCGACCTCGACGCGAGTAACAGTCGTGCGTGGCAAGACGCTCGCGCCTGCCGCCTCGGCGCCGCGCGCGAACCCGATAGCAACCTGCGAGGGCTCGAAATACAGATCCTCGCCGACCCACATCGCGGCGAGCACCCCTTCCGGCTCGAGCAACGGATTGAGGCGGTGCGCGGCCTCCGGGGAGATCAGCTCCGCGTCCAGGCCAAACCGCTTGGCGCGCGCGTGCTCGCGCTCGAGCGTCCCTGCGTCTTCTGGCCGCCGCGCGACCTTGACGCTGCCCGACTGCGTCCACGCCAAGGGCTGTCCGGTGTCCTCGGTGAACCGCTTGAACTTCGCGCTTGCGACCTTCATCAGCTCGATCATCAGATCGCTGGTGCGCGCATGCGCCGCCATCCCCGCCGCGCGCGGCGAGGTCTGTGACCCGAGGTCGTGCTTATCCACCAGCACGACGCGGCCGGCCCCACGCTGCACCAGATAGAACGCCGTAGCGGCTCCAAGCCCACCGGAACCGATCACGACCACATCGGCCCGCTCGATCAACTCTCACGCTCTCCGGCCAGCACCCGTCCCCATTATCACCGAGCGCAGGCAACGGGCTCGAGCGCCGCGTGGGCGGTCGGCGCGACACCATCAGGCTCGGTGCATGACCGCGCGTGCCATCATTGATGCATGTTTGGAGACGACGACAGCGGCGAGAACTTCGAGGAGACCCTGCGATCGGTTGCGCGGGAGCTCGGACGGGCAGTTGAACGCGCAATGGACAAGGTCGACGCGGACGAGGTCGCTGACGCGATCGGTGTGGACCCTCTTGCCGCGAGAGATTGGGTCGAAGGCGCCAGCATCTGGCTGCGTGCGCACGTGGAGAACCTCGGCGACGAGGCCGCACGTCAAGTCGCCAAGCCAAGACGCACCGCTGCCGGCGCGGACGCGTTGCGTAGTGCCGCCCCGCATCCGCTGGATCTACCTACAGAGGAGCAAGGCCTGGCGCTGGCCGCGCTGGATTCCGGGCGCTGGACGGTCGAGCCCGGCACCGACGCGCTTGTGGCGACGGGCGAGGGCCCGGCACCGAGTGACGCGCTCGGGATCGTCCGCGAGTTGCGCGTCCGAGATTGGCTCGCAGCCGATGCCGAGATCACGCTGGTGGGTCGCCACGCGCTGAGCCGTTGGCTCGACGACGCCACACCGCGCTAGCCGCACGATCCCGACCGACCAATGCCGCAGGTCAGGCGGAGCGAGCGAACGCGTGTGAGGCTCGGACGAGCGTCTCGACGACGTCCAGCTCCGCCTCGTCCCGCGGGGCGTAGAGCATAACGGCGTTAGCGGGGATCAGACCTCTCAGAGCGACCGGATGCGGCTCCGCCCAGCCCTTGGCGATGGCGTCATCAGCCGTCTCGATTGGGAGCATCGCGTGCAGGCTGTGATCGGGAGCAGGGTGAAGGTGGGCGAACTCCCGATCGATCAAGAACGCCTCTCGTGGCCCGAGCGCTTCGCCCGGCGCCAAGACGAGCGCCCGGGCACCCGGAACGGAGATCCGGCTTGGCGCCTCGACGACACCGGGCAGCGCAAACACGCGACGCGCCAGCTCCTCTGTCCACCGCGAATCAGTTGGTTGCTGATCGAGCTGCGTATGGGGGTTAGTCGGCGTCGTCCTCGGGCGAGCGCCGACGCGCAGCGGCAACGACGACGGCATCGAACGCAGTCTATGTCCGGGAGGTGCACCGCAATAGGATCCGCCGATGCGGATCTACCATCGACCGGGAGCGGGCCGCCCGCTGCGGATCGTCTGGACCCTCGAGGAGCTCGGCGCCCCATATGAGCTCGTGATCATGTCTCCCGAGGAATCCGCTTCAGACGAGCACCGGTCACGCCATCCTCTGGGCCGCGTCCCTGTTCTCGATGACGGCGAGGGGATGGTCTTCGAGTCGAGCGCCTTGTGCCTGCACGTCGCGGATCTTCATCCCGACGCCGGGCTGATTCCCGCCGTTGGCACGCATGACCGGGCCCTCGTGTACCAGTGGGCGTTCTTTTCGATGACAGAGATCGAGCCGCCGGCGGTAGAGAGCCGCCGGCGCCGTGAGCGCTGGCCGGAGCTATCCGATGCGGCCGCTGAACGCGTCCGGGGCGGTGTCGCCGTGATCGAGGAGGCGCTGAACGGAAAGGAGTACCTCGTCGCTGACCGGTTCACCGTCGCCGACATCATCGCGAGCGGGGTTCTGCGTGTCGCCGTACGCGTGGGGGCGTATGAGCCTTCGGGAAGGACCGCTGAGTACCTATCGGTCATGGCAGCCCGTCCGGCAATGCAACGTGCAATCGCCAGGCTGGGCTAGCCATCCGGCCACGTCGAGCCGGACGGCTTGCGCCCAAGCCCAGTTGTAGCCGTTCGCTGGAATGACGATGAGCGCGTAGGCGGGGGCGATACCCCCGCGGCACGGTCGAGCGCCCGGCCCAAGATCGAGCTATGCCTGCGGCAGCACAGATAGCTGCTGAAGCACTGACGCCCAATCCTCGTTCAGCCACTGCTCTGCGATGCGGCCACCGGAGATCCGATAGATCTCGGTCGCTGACCATCTCGCTTGCTTGCCTGTTGGCGCCAGGCCGAACCACGTGCCGTGATGGGTGCCTGTCACGATGGAGTGGTTAACGACGTCCGTACCGCGCCACCGCTTCGCGAAGCCATGACAATGCCTGACCGACGAGTGGCGTCGAAGGGAGCGAGCGGGCGCTGTCGAGGTCGAACTCGATCGGTACCACCACGCCGCCGGAGCGCAACAAGCCAGCCTGTGTCCTCAACACCGCTGCGGGCTCGGGCACGTACATCAGAACCAGTCGCCCGATGATCGCGTCGAACGGGGCGGACGCCCGCCGTCTCGAGAATCGTGCGCGTCGCGGCAGCGAGCACCCTTCCCTGGCGGTCGAGCCGGTCGAGCTCTCTCGCCTCGCTGCCAAGCTGGTAGCCGGTTTGTCCGCTCCCCATCACCCTCCTCCATTCTGTGCGCTCGCGATGAGCGACGATCGCCGCAATCCCGCGATTAAACCCACGCGCGGCCTGGCGGCTGCGAGACTCGCGCTTCCAATCCCGTTCCCTCTGAGGAGGTTCGCATGGCGGAGAGCGTCTACCGCGTCACCGAAGTCGTCGGCGTAAGCAGCGAGTCTTGGGAGGCGGCGGCTCGCGTGGCCGTCAAGACAGCTGCGAAGAGCGTGCGCGAGCTTCGCGTGGCGGAGGTCCTGCGCCAAGACCTGACGATCCAGGACGGCGGCGTGCTGAACTACCGGATCCGCCTGGGAATCTCGTTCAAGTACGACCCGAGTGAGTGAGGACGCGGCCTAGCGAGGGAGCCGCCGCGCACGGCGGCCGTATCGGCCAGCCGTGCGCGATGTGGCGTAGGCGTGCGCCTAGCCGCCTGCGGGTCGGAAATCGACGTTCTTCTGGCTTGCCGCGTCGAGCTCCTCCGGCGTCATCAGAACAACCGTCCGGACGACCGCTCCCTCTGAGCCGTTGACGGCGAGCGCGACCGCCACTGCCGTCTGGTTGTCGGGTAGATCGGCAATCACATACGCGTCGTCCTCGCCGAAGGCGAAGTAGAACGCTTCCAGTGTCCCCCCGACGCTCTCGGTCGCGTGCTGCACAGCATCGCGCCGACCGGTTCCGCCTTCCTTGGCAACCCCCTTGAC
>CATPBV010000319.1 GCA_955652345.1 uncultured Solirubrobacteraceae bacterium
CTTACGCCGAGTCGGCCGAGCGGGCGGTCTCGATCCTCGACTACCGCCCGGATCTCGCCGCGGACTATCTTGCGGTCGCAGACGAGCTCCTGCGCCGGCTTGGAATGCACGAGCCCCGCCAGCGGCTCGAAGGTCTGGCGGGGCGCTTTCCTGCGGCGGCCGTCAGCTCATAGCCCGGGTCCTCACACGGACCGCTGATAGGCCCGAAACGCGCGCGTGGCAAACGCCAGGCACAGCGCCATCAGCGCCGCAAGGAACCCGGCCCGCGACGCGACCGTCCCCCAGTCGACGTTGGTCGAGGTGGCAGCGCGACCGGCGACCACCGCCCAGTTGAGCGGATTGAAGTCCGAGATCACGCGGATCCGGTGCGGGATCAGGTTGCTCGCGAGGAACGCGGAGGACATGAACGTCAGCGGCAGCAACACGAACTGGACCGCCCCGATCAGCGCCTCCTCTTGACGCGCGATCAGGGCGAAGCCGTTAGACAGCGCGCCGAACGCGCCTCCCAGGATCGCCGCGACCGCGAGCAGTGCCGCGACCCCGACCACCCCTCCGGGTAAGGTCGCGCCGACCAGCAGCGCGAGGACGACGATGATCACCGACTGGATGAGGACCACGACCGCCTCCTTGACGAGCCGCCCGAGGATCAGCGCCTCGCGCCGGACCGGCGAGACCAGGAATCGGTCGGTGACTCCCTTGTTGAGATCCTCGATCAGCGCCATCCCGCTCCAGCCGGAGGAGAACAACGCAGACATCGCGACCACGCCGGGGACGAGGAAGCCGATGTAGGAGCCGTGGGCGTGGAAGCCGGGAATCTCGATCACCTTCTTGAACAGCGTCCCGAAAAGGAGCAGCCAGATCACCGGTTGCACGAGCGTGACCGCCACGAACCATGGCTGGCGCCAGAGCTCTCGCAGATGACGGATCGCCATGTAGAGGGTGTGTCGAACAGTCGTCATTGCTTCACCTCCGCTGCTTCCGCCTCGGCCGCGTCGAACGTGCGGCCCGTGAATCTCAGGTACACGTCGTCGAGCGACGGCCGCGCCACCCGCACCGACGCGACGGTGACGCCGTGCGCCTCGAGTGCTTGGAGCACGACCGGGACCGCTCTGCCTCCGTCCTCGGCACGCGCACGCAGCGCGCGACCGGTGACCGTCACATCCCGCACGCCGTCGACTCGCTCGAGCGCGGCGTGGACGGCGCCATTGGATTCGGCTGCCAGCTCGACCTGGATCGCGTCGCCGCGCAGCTCGCGCTTGAGCTCGTCGGGAGTGCCCTCGCCAACAACCTTGCCGCGGTCGACGATCGCCAGCCGCGAGGCGAGCTGATCGGCCTCTTCGAGATAGTGAGTGGTCAACAGCACCGTGATCCCCCTGTCGCTCGACAGCCGCCGAATCTCGTCCCACATCTGCGCGCGAACTTCGGGATCCAGCCCGGTCGACGGCTCGTCGAGGAACAGCACCCGCGGGTCGTGGACGAGCGCCATCGCGATGTCGAGGCGGCGCTGCATGCCGCCCGAGTAGCCCTTGGCGATCCGATCGGCGGCGTCGGCGAGCCCGAACTGGTCGAGCAGCTCGCTTGCCCGTCGCTCGAGCGGGGTGCCCCCCATGCCGTACAGCTGGCCCTGCAACCGAACGTTCTCGCGGCCAGTGGCCTGGACGTCGACGCCGGAACCCTGCGTGACCACACCGATTGTGCGGCGCACCCTGTCGGGCTGGTTTGTCACGTCGATCCCCATCACCCGGGCATGGCCGGAGTCCGGTGTGGCGAGGGTGGTGAGGATCTTGACCGTGGTCGACTTGCCGGCCCCGTTTGGGCCGAGCAGTCCAAACACGGTCCCCTGCTCGACGGCGAACGAAAGCCCGTCGAGCGCCGTCACGTCCTTCGGATATTTCTTGACGAGGTTCGTCGCCTCGATCGCATGCATCTGCTCAGTCACCTCCGGCTTCGGCTGTAGGATGTCTTGATAGATCGTTATCTTACTAACTAAGATTCTTCGATGTCAAGGAAATCTACGCGTGAGCAATTGCTGGCCGAGCTGGGCGACGAGGTTCGAGCCAGCCAGCGGGTGACCGACGTCCACGACGATGTGCTGTGTGAGCTGCTTGGCATCAACCGGACCGACGCGCGCTGCCTGGACATCCTCGACCAGGGCGGACGGATGACCGCGGGCCAGCTCGCGACCGCCAGCGCCCTGAGCACCGGAGCCGTCACTGCTGTGGTCGACCGGCTCGAACGGGTGGGCTACGCACGTCGTGTGTCCGACCCGGCCGACCGCCGCCGCGTCGTGGTTGAGCCCACCCCGGCCGCCCGCGAGCGCTCGTGGGAGCTGATGGGACCGCTCGCCGAGGAGGGCGCTCGATTGGCCGAGCCCTACAGCGACGAGCAGCTGCAGATGTTCCTTGACTTCACCCGGCTGGCCAGGGGAGTACAGGAGCGCCATACGGAGTGGCTCCGCGAACGTCTGTGGGAGCGCGAGTCAGGCGCGGTCAAAGCTCCCTGACGTCCGCCCCCTGCGGCTCGATCGAGGCTCTCATGACCGTGGCCCAGCCTTCGGTCTCGCGAGACAGCGCTTCGATGACCGCTCCAGTCTGCTCGTAGCGACACCACACGAGCACGGTCGGACCCGCGCCCGAGATCGTCGCGCCGAGGGCGCCGAAGGCTGTGGCGCGCTCGACCAGCTCCGCTGAGCGGGGATACAGGTGCGCGCGATGAGGCTGATGCAGGCGATCGTGGAGACCCGCTGCGATCAGGTCCCAATCCGCGGTGGCGAGTCCCAACATCAGCGTCGACGCATGGGCGATGTTGAACACCGCGTCGGCGAGCGGGACGGTCGCCGGGAGCGCGGCACGGGCGGTCTCGGTGCGAACCGCCTCGGCTGGGACCACGACCGCGGCCTCCAGGCCCATCGGCGGCTCGAGCCGGTGCACGCGGAGGCCCTCGCAGATCACGATGCCGCCCTCCAGGGCCGCCGCGGCGTTGTCGGGATGGCCCTCCAGCTCACTGGCGAGCGACAGCACGTCGACGTCGAGCTCGAACAGGTGGTCGGCAGCCAGCAGGCCGGCGACTATCGCGGCCGCGCTTGCACCAAGCCCACCGCTGAGGGGGATGCTCGAGGAGATCCGGAACTCGAAGCCGTCGGCCGGGTGCAGTCGCTCAAACGCCTCGACGACGAGGTTGGAGCGGTCGCGCGGGATGTCGAGATCCGTCTGCACCGCGAAGGTGCCCGTCTCCCGCACCTCCAGCTCGAGATGGATGGAGAGCGCGGCGGCCAGGACGTCGAACCCCGGTCCGAGATTGGCAGAAGATGCGGGAACCCTTACCACTCGCCGGCGGGCGAGCGTCACTGGAGCACCGCCCGCTCGAGCGCGCTCAGCTCGGGCTCGCACGAAATCGCGCCGGCCGCGTTGCCAACCGCGATCTCGGGGTCCTTCAAACCGTGCCCGGTGAGCACGCAGACCACCCGCCTCGCGTCCTGCGCGCCGTGGGCGAGCAGCCCCGCGACTCCCGCAGCGGACGCCGGCTCGCAGAAGATCCCCTCCGCCCCCGCGAGGAACCGGTAGGCCTCGAGGATCTGCCCGTCGCTCACCGCGGCGACGGTGCCGCCCGACGAGCGCATCGCATCCATCGCCTCCTCCCAGCGCGCGGGATTACCAATCCGGATGGCGCTGGCGATCGTCGTGGGATGCTCGACCGGTGCCCCACGGACCAGCGGCGCTGCCCCCTCGGCCTGAAAGCCGAGCATCCGCGGGCGTCGCCCGGATTCGGTGAAGCCGAGCCAGTAGGCGGTGATGTTGCCCGCGTTGCCGACCGGGAGGCAGACGGCGTCGAGCTCGCCGGCGAGCGCCTCGACCACCTCGAACGCGGCCGTCTTCTGTCCTTGGAGCCGGAAGTCGTTGACGGAGTTGACCAGCGAGATCGGCTGTCGTTCGACCAGCTCCCGGACGAGCGTCAGCGCCGCGTCGAAGTTGGCCTTGAGCGCAATCACCCGGGCGCCGTGCACCAGCGCCTGCGCGAGCTTGCCCATCGCGATGTTGCCCTCCGGGACGACCACGGCGCAACGCAACCCGGCGCGGGCGGCATATGCGGCCGCCGAGGCCGCGGTGTTCCCCGTAGAGGCGCACACGACCGCCGTGGCGCCCTCGCGCACGGCGGCCGACACAGCGGTGGTCATGCCCCGGTCCTTGAAGGAGCCGGTCGGGTTGGCGCCCTCGAGCTTCAGCCAGACCTCGACGCCGGCCCGCTCGGACAGACGTGGGGCCAGCACCAGCGGCGTGTTGCCCTCGCCAAGCGAGACGACGGGGTCACCGGGAGCGAATGGCAGCCGGTCGCGATAGCGCTCGATGATTCCGTTCACCACGCGTGCGACCGCCCCGGGGCCATCTGACGAGCATAACTTCTGAGGCGGTCCGGCCCCGAGGTCGCCGTGAATGTGCTTAACGCGTCACGGTACGTACCGAGCGCGACGCGTGACGCATCAGGATCCTCTGGTGTGCACAGCGCGGCACGCCCGGCCGACCTCACGTGGCTTGACGCGTTACGCACCCTGGCGATCAGGGGGCGAAAGGTCCCAGCTGGCTGGCAACCTTGGCGCGTCCTGCCTCGTCGAGCTCAGCGACCGACGTCGAGCACCACCTTGCCGGTGGCGCCACGGCCGTCGATCAGCTCGAGCGCCTGCGCGGCTTGCTCGAGCGGGAAGCGCGCGCCGACGATCGGGCGCACGAATCCACCCTCGATCAGGCCGGAGATCGCCTCGCCGATCTCTTGCGAGAGCTCGGCTCTCGCCAGCGCGGCCGCCCCCCAGGCGGCGCCGACCACCTCCGTGTTCCCGAGCAGCAGGCGGTTGACCTTGACCTCGGGGATCGAGCCGCCGGTAAACCCGACGACGACCACGCGGCCGCCCTCGCCCAGCGAGCGCAGGCTGTCGGTGAAGCGATCGCCGCCCACGGGGTCTAGCACGATGTCGACGCCGCCTTCAGAGAGCTCCCGCGCCTGGTCCTTCCACGGCCCGTCGGAGCGCACGACGTGATCCGCGCCCGCCTCCTGTGCTACGCGCTCCTTGTCGTCGCTCGAGACGACCGCGATCGTCCGGGCGCCGAGGCCCTTCGCCACCTGGAGCGTCGCCGTGCCCACTCCTCCCGCGGCGCCGTGCACCAGCACGGTCTCGCCCTCGGCAAGCCGGCCGCGAACCTTCAGCGCGAAGTAGGCGGTGTGGTAATTCAGCACGAGCCCGGCCGCCTGGGCATCGTCGAGCTCGCCACCGACGCGGAAGCACAGGTGCTCGGGCGCGACCGTCACTTCGGCAAACCCGCCCAGCACGCAGAACGCTGCAACCCGATCCCCAGGGGCGACGTCGGCGCCGTCCGGGGCCGAGCGGACCACCCCGGCCACCTCGGACCCCGGGACGAACGGCAGCTCGGGCTTGAGCTGATACATGCCGCGGCTCTGGAGGACCTCGGGGAATGACACGCCGGCGGCATGGACGTCGACGATCACCCCCCGACCCGGGGTGAGCATGTGCGACGCCCCGGGCTCGGATCGCTCCACGAGCTCGAGCGCGCTCTCCGGCCCATTCAGGTTGACGATCTGGATCGCCCGCACGGGCGCGCACCCTACCGACCTGCGCGCGCGGATCGCACTAAGCCGGCGTCAGGCCCGGGACTGGGCGGACGCATCGCACGCCACCCAGCCCGGACCCTGCGAATCAGAAGGTCTGATTCTCGATCGTGACGTTCTCGACAACGTTGCTGCTATTGAGCTGGAACACCGTCTGCACCGGCACGCCGTTGTGCGTGCCGAGAATGCACGGCCACGCAGCGCCACCACAGGTGGTGAGCTGGCTGCCGTACGCGGCGTAGAGCTGCGCCTTGGTCGAGCCCACATGGATACCAGCCGACGTGGTGTACGCCGTCACGTCCTGTTCGACGATTATGGCTTGGCCCGAGGCCGAGAAGATGGCCATCCCGAACTGGCCCGCGAAGTAATCCTCGTACAGGCAGCGCCCGTGGCGGCACGAGTATGGCTGCCCCCAGGCCGTTGCGATCTGGGCCTGCGTGGCGCCGATCGTGGCGCCGGCCTGAGAGGTGTTGACGACGAATCGCCAGGAACAAACTTTTGCTGCATACCCCGACGAAATAGACAAAGCCGAGCGCTGAAGCGCATCAACTGAACTCCTCCTCGATCACCCGGATCGCGCGCGGCGGAGCACGCAGCACTTCGAGCTGCGAGATCGTGTCGGCGGCCGCGAAGAATTGCGACTCGAGCACAGGATGCAGGACCATCACCAGGCGGGCCTGCTCGCCCAGGCCCTTCTGCACGACCGACTTGACCGATACCCCATGCGCCGCAAGCGCCGCCGCGACCGCAGCGAGCACCCCAGGCTCGTCGGCGACTTCGAGATGGAGATAGAACGATGAGACGACATCCTGGACGATCTCGAGCACCGCGCTCGTCGCCGGTGTGGACGCAGGCGGGATCATCGCGCTGATCACGTCGCCCAGCACTGCGCTGGCGGTCTGCGGTCCGCCCGCACCGGGCCCCGACATCGTGATCTCGGTGATCGCCTCGGATTCGACCGTCACCGCGTTGAACGGCCCGCTGACGGACGCGAGCGGATGCCCGGGGTACAGGAACGCGGGATGCACACGAACCGAAAGGCCCTCGCCAATCCGCTCGGCAGTGCCGAGCAGCTTCAGCTCGAGGCCCAGCTCGTGGGCGTACTCGAGGTCATCGGGCTGGATTTGCTCGATGCCCTCGTAGGTGACCTGATCGAGGCGCACCGGTGTGTCGAACGCAAGCCGAGCCAGGATCGCCATCTTCGCGGCGGCGTCGCGTCCGTCGACGTCCTCGGAGGGGTCAGCCTCTGCGTAGCCGAGCCGCTGTGCCTCGGCCAGCGCCTGCTCGAAGGTCATCCCGGTCCGGGCCATCTCGGTCAGCACGAAGTTTGTGGTGCCGTTGACGATCCCGTGGACCCGGTCGATCGTGGCGCCCGCGAGCGACTCCTGGAGCACCCGGATGACCGGGACTACGCCGGCGACCGCGCCCTCGAAGCGCAGCTGCATGTCGTGTTCGCGGGCGGTCTCCCACAGCTCCTCGCCGAATTGCGACAGGAGCTGCTTGTTGGCGGTGACCACATGGCGGCCCGCGCGCAGCGCACGCAGTAGATACCCGCGGGCCGGCTCGATCCCGCCGATCAACTCGACGATCAGATCCGAGCTCTCGAGGATCTCCTCGAACGATCCTCGGCTTCGGGTCAGCACTCCCGAGAGCACCGGGCGCAGGCCGGTGATCCGCTCGATCCGATCCGCGTGCTCGGCAAGCTGCGCCTCGAACGCCGCTCCGACGGTTCCGTGACCGAGGAGCCCAACCCGGAAGTCCCGTCTCACGGACGACTCGTGCTCAGCCGGCGTCACGGACGCATCGTCAGCCGGCGTCACGGATGACCAGGTCCTCGGGGTTCTCGCGGCGCACAACCACTCGGGCCGCCCCCTCGCGGCAGAAGACGATCGGCGGCCGAAGCGCGCCGTTGTAGTTGTTGGCCAGCGAGTGGCCGTAGGCGCCGGTGGCAGGGACGACGACAACGTCCCCCGGCTTGGGGTCCGGCAACGCGACGTCCCGCGCCAGCACATCGCCCGACTCGCAGTGCTTTCCCGCCAGATGGCAGCGTTCGGTTCCTCGCGTAAGCGGTCGGTCGGCGATCAGCGCCTCATACTCGGCGCCGTACAGCATCGGGCGGAGGTTGTCGGACATACCGCCATCGACGCCGACCCACGTCGAGACGTTCCGCTTGACGGTCTGGACCGTGTAGACGGTCACCGTGCTGTTTGCGACGAGCGCACGGCCGGGCTCGAGCAGCAGCCGCTTGTCGCCACCGAGGAACTCGTGGGCGGCATCGACGATCGCCGCGACGTACTCCTCGATTCGAGGTGGATGCTGTCCGGCCGTGTACGCGGCGGCGAGGCCTCCCCCGAGGTTGTAGACGGGAAACTCGCCCAGCGTGGCGAGCGTCCGAACCGCGGCGCGAAACGGCTCGAGCTCAAACAGCTGCGAGCCGATGTGGCAATGAAGCCCGACCAGTTCGAGCGCACGCGCCCCCCGAAGGCGATCGATCGCGCCGCGCGCATCGTCGGGCAAGAATCCGAACTTCGAGTCCGACTGCCCGGTGGAGATCGCGTGGTGCGTGTCGCCGGCGACGCCGGGTGTGACCCGGATCAGCACCTTCTGCGTCAGCCCGAGCTGCACGGCGAGCCGCTCGAGGCGCTCGAGCTCGTTCAGCGAGTCCAGCACAACGTGCCCGACTCCCGCCCGCATCGCCGCGCCGAGCTCCTCCTCGGTCTTGGCGTTCCCGTGGAAGTGGATGCGCGCGGGATCGAATCCCGCTCGCGTCGCCATGTGGAGCTCCCCAGCGGAGCCCACCTCGCAGCCAAGGCCTTCCTGGACAAACGTCCGGCAGACCGCGGTACAGGGGAACGCCTTCGTTGCGAACAACACGTCGCAGTCGCGGTGACGCGATCGAATCGCCTCGTGGAAGGAGCGCGCGCGGGTTCGCAGGTCGTCCTCTGCGACGACGTACGCCGGCGTGCCGAGCTCGCGGGCCAGCTCCACCAGGTCGCACCCCCCGACCTCCAGGTTGCCGCGCTGATTGACCGCAGTCCCGAGAGGGAGCGCGTGCGGGAGGGCAGCGGCGACGGTCTCCATGGCGCTGCGATCATGCCACGCGCCCTCGTGCGATGATCGCGCCCGTGGCACGACCGCGCCCCTCGACGGCCGCGCTGCCCGCGGAGATCGGGCAGGTCGACGGCCTCTCCTATTCGCTGTGGCTCCCCCAGCCCCACGCACCCATCCGCGGAGGCGTCGTGATCGTCCACGGAGCCGGTTCCGGCAAGGAGAATCACCACGACTTCGCGCGAGCCGTCGTCGGCGCCGGCCTGAGCGCGATCGCGTTCGACCTACGTGGCCATGGCTCGAGCGAAGGCGAGCTCGACGGCCGTGTGCTGGAGGACATCGGCTCGGTCGCAGGCGTGCTGCGAGCGCGCACCGGCACTGACGCGCTCGCGCTTCGGGGATCGAGCATGGGCGGATACCTGGCGATTGTTGCGGCAGCGGCGATCGGCGCACGGGCGGTCGTCGCGATCTGTCCGGCGAGCTCCGACGGGCTCCGCCGCGGGCTCGCCAGGGGCAACCTGGGCTTCGCCGCGGACGTTCCCTCGCTGCAGCGCTTCCTCGAGGCCCATGACGTAGGGGACGCAGTCGAGGCGCTCGAGATCCCGCTGCTCCTCCTGCATGCCGAGGGCGACGAGGTCGTGCCGATAGCGCTTTCTCGTGAGCTCGCGGGGCGGATGCGCGTGCCCGACAGTCGCCTGATCGCCCTGCCGGGCGGGCATCATCGTTCGGTTCAGCACGACGACGAGCTGCAGGCGGTGAGCGTGCGATTCATCGAGCGCGCGCTGGCTGACGCCTGAGGCAGCCCGGAGCACGGCGATCTTCGTGAGCTCTTAACCGCGTCTGCGAACATTAGGTCTGCAAATGGCACCCCCCTCCAAATCCTTCGGTCGCGACCGGGGCCTCCAGTTCCGGATGCTCGTGACCCTGTTCCTGCTCGGCCTCGTCTACGCAGTGCTCGTCGGCGTGCTGTTCGCCGCGGGTGTGGGCGCGGTGACGATCGCGGTGATCGCGGGCGGCTTGTTCCTGCTCCAGTTCTTCACCTCGGACAAGATCGCGCTGCTGTCGATGGGCGCGCACGAGGTAACGCCCGCGGAGGCACCGCAGCTCCACGCGATCATCGATCGACTATGCGTGCAGGCGAACCTGCCGAAGCCGCGCGTCGCCATCGCCCAGACTCCGATGCCCAACGCGTTCGCGGTCGGCCGCTCGCCGAAGAGCGCGACCGTGTGCGCCACCACCGGGCTCATGGACAAGCTGTCGGCGCCCGAGCTCGAAGCGGTCCTCGCC
>CATPBV010000320.1 GCA_955652345.1 uncultured Solirubrobacteraceae bacterium
AACGTGATCTTGGCACCGTGGGGCGAGACCACGATTGGGTGGACGTGCTTCATGCGCAGTGGATGCAACAACCAAGCGACATTTAGGCTAACCGGCGCCTATTACCAGACCGCATCGATGCAGCAGGCGGTGGACCGGATGCGCGGCGCTGGGTACAAGGGCGTGATCGCGATCCCGTGCATCAACTACGCCAACGCGTGCGGGACATTGCCGGACGGGACGCTGTACGGCGGTTCGACGTGGCTGAGCTCTCGCCCGAGGGACCGCGCCAACCAGTTGATCGCCGAAGCCCACGTCTACGGCAAGAACGCATGCGCCACGGCTGCATGCTTCAACTCCAGCATGGCACCTATCACCCGAGTCGTCCCGCTGATCCTTGGGGAGACTGGTGAGACCTACGACGCCTCCGATTGCGGCTCGCAGAACGTCTCGCCGTTCATGGACTGGGCGGACCGCCACGGCGTTGGGTACGTGGCCTGGACCTGGGACACCTGGGGAAACTGCGGCGTTCTTATCAGCAACTACAAGGGAACGCCGTACTCAGGCTATGGGAAGTTCGTGCAGAAGCACTACGCAGCGCGAGCCAGGGTCGGCTGAGCATGCCCGCAGCTCAAGCACCCTGAGTCTTGGGTCGCGCTCTACCTGACCCTCAAAGCGGCGCCGCGGTGGCAGCCACGACCCGGTCCGCCGAGCGGTGAACGGGGTGGATCGTCGGAGCCTACCTCGCCGCATCCGCGAGCACGGCCTCGTAGTCCTCCAAGGTGTCGATGTCGCGGGGGATCGGCCCGTCGACAGGCACGTCGACGACCTCGCCGGCGTGGCGGTCGAGGAGCTTCCACACGCCTTTATCGCCGTGCAACGCGGACAGCTCCGGGAACACGCTGCGCGAGAACGCCAGCGGATGCCCGCGCCCGTCGGTGTAGGAGCAGGCGGCGAGCGGAGCGTCGCCACGGCCGGCGAGCAGCTTGGCGACCGTCGAGGCGCTCACCCCGGGCTGGTCTGCGAGCACCAGCACGAGGACCTCACTTCGAGGGTCGACTGCGCCCAGCGCGGCGGCGATCGAGGACGAGCATCCCTCGCCGAAGTGGACGTTCTCGATCGCCTCAGCACCGCTCAGGTCGACCGCGGCGCGCACCTCGTCAGCCCCGCCGCCGAGGACGCACAAGAGTTGATCGAAATCGCATGCGCGCGCCGTCTGCAGCACGTGGTCGAGCAATGTGACAGCCCCAAACGGGAGCAGCTGCTTTGGACGGCCGAGTCGCTTGGATCCACCCGCGGCGAGTACCAGACCCGTGATGTACGGGCTAGCTGGCTGCGCCATGCTCCGCGTGCTGCTCGGCGTACACGTCGCGGCAGTGCTCGCAGCAGAAGAACACACGCTCGCCGCCGACATCGACGTAGAGGGTGGAGGCCGTGACCGCAACCGTCATTCCGCACACCGGGTCGACGCTCGAGACGACGGACCCCGCGGTGGCGCTCGCGCCCACCCCGCGGTTCGGGTGAGCGTGGCGCTCGGCGACCAGCTCGGCGAGGATCGAGATCGCGATCTCGGCCGGGGTGTCCGCGCCGATGCTGAGTCCGGCAGGGGTGTGCAGCTGAGCACGGAGCTCCTCGGGCACCTCGAGCGCCGCTCGCACCGCGGCGCCTCGGGTGGCGCTGGCCACGAGCGCGACGTAGGGGACTCCGGCCACCAGTGCCTCTGAGAGCACGCGCTCCTCTCCACTGCCGTGGGAGGCGACGATCACCGCCGCCGCGCTCGCCAGTGCTTGACCTTCATCCGCGTCCGGGTGGGTCACCTCGTAGTCCGCCGCGCGGGCGAGCCTCTCGAGGGCCGTTGCGATCGGCGCCGAGCCGACGACGACGATCCGAGCCGCGGGCAGCTGCGGCTCGAGGAAGATCTCGAGCGAGCCGCCGCTCAGGCACGGGTTGTGCTCGACGACAGCTCCCTCGATTGGGTCCTCGGTGCCGTCCTCGGTGCCGATCTCGCCGTCGCCCGGTACGAGCCGAAGCAGCAGCGGCTCGCCGGTCTCGAGCACTCGCAGTGAGTACAACCGGACCGTGGATTCGGCGCAAACACCGCCGACGAACCCCTCGATCGTTCCATCGTGAAGCACGATTGCCGAGTCACCAGGACGCACGCTGGTCGGGCGCCGCGAACGAACGACCGTCGCGATCACGAACGGCACTCTGTCCTGCGCCAGCTTCCCTGCTCTATCCGCGAGCTCACCCTTGATCATTGCAGCGAACCATTGGGACCTTCTCCGAACACATCAATCTAAGAGTAGTCACCGCTCGCCCGCGCCCGGTCGAGGACGTCTGGCGGGGGTGACGGGCACGTCGGCTGACACGTTCACCGTGCGGCAGCGGCCGCAGCGGAGGCGGACGCGCCTGGTCATGTACTCGGGATCCATTGCCTGCGCCAGCACGTTGCCGCAGCTGACACAGACGTAGTCGTAGGAGCCATTGCCACGGAAGACGGGTCGGTCCGGGTCCTCCTGGATCGCAGTCCCTCCGTCGATCGGAACCTCGCCCGCACGAATTTCCCGCATCGTCCTCTGCGCCATGAGCGTCCTCACATCGTCGCCAGCTTGCCGGTGAAGTCCTTGATCAGACCGTCGAGCACGCTGACCACGACTCCCTCGCCCATCGAGGCCGCCTTGCCCGTGATCTGCGCGGCCGTGTGGACCGTGCCTCCTCCGTCTGAGAGCGTGAACACGACGTCGGCGTTGGCGTATCCCTGGCCACCGGCCTCCTTGGACTTGACCTGCATGACCGCGCGGTGATTGGTCCCGTCCTGCTTGACCACCGTCACCGTGCCGGTGAACGTCATCGACATCGCGCCCATCTTCACCTTGATCTCGGCCTTGACGCTGTCTGGGCCGGTCCTCTCGATCACGCTTCCGCCCTGCACACACGGGATCAGGCGCTCGAGGTCGAGGATCGCCTGCCAGCTCTCGGCGATCGGCTTCGAAGTCGAGAAGGGATGGTCGAGCTCAACCATGCTGTCTCTCCTAGGTTACGGGTAGTGTGGTTTGGTCATGCCGTTCACGTCCGGCACGCACACTCTCGGGCCGCACAACGCAACCCTGCTCGTGAATACGCGGAGGACCGGAACCGCGGCGAAGGCCGGACACAATCTCACGATCGTGGTCACGTCGTGGAGCGGCACACTCGAGGTGGACGACGATCCGGGCCAGACCCGGATCGCGCTGAGCGCCGACGGCGCATCGCTGCGCGTACGGGAGGGGAGAGGGGGCATCCAGGCTCTCGGCGAGGACGATAAGGCAAGCATCCAGCAGTCGATCGACGACGATGTCCTCAAGCGCAGCGCGATCGAGTTTCGCTCGAGCGCCGTCGAGCGCAGCCCCGACGGGGACCACCTCCGGGTCCGCGGCGAGCTCGAGCTGCTCGGCAGGAGTCACCCCATCGCCTTCGAGCTGACGGTCGGCGACGATGGCCGGCTCGCCGGCACCGTCACGGTCAAGCAGAGCGACTGGGGGATCAAGCCGTTCTCGATCCTGTTCGGGACGCTCAAGGTCGTCGACGAGGTAGAGGTCGCGGTCGAAGGCAACTTGTCGTCGGGCTGACCACTACTCGCGGTACACCGTTTGAGCGTCGAGTCCACCCTCGACTCCAGGCGGCAGGGCGCCCGTGCCGTGGGCGTAGAGCGCCAGGTCTGCGATGGTCCTGACCTGCGTGCGGTCGGCCTCAGTCGCAAATGCGCCGTTGTCCCATTTCAGGCTCTCGGGCGAGGCCTCGAGCGCCACGCCCGCGAGCAGCTGGGCCTTGGCGCGGATCTTGCCGGTGGCGCTCGAGATTGCGGCCGGTGTACCTCCGGATGGGGTGGTGTTGAACCCGTGCCCCTCGCCGAACCGGTCGGTGTCGGCAGGGACCACCTTGACGTCGAGCGCGGGAACGCCGAGCTCGTCGGCCACCAGCTGCGCGTATTCGCCCTCCTTGCCGTCGAGCTCGGTGGTCAGGCTGAGCACCATCTTGCCGGTCGGGTGCACGCGCAGAAACACCGCGCGATATGGCTCGTTGGCCACGGGGGAACCTCCTCAGGGGCTGTGACTAACTTTCGGGTCGTCGGTCTCGGCTGCCGCCTCGCGAGCAAGGCGCTGGCGCTCCTGGTGGGCGCTCAAGGCGTTGTGCTCCTCCAGGTCGCAGAAACTCGGCTGCGGTCCACCAAGAGGGTGGGGTGGCACCGCGGGGCGATCGCAACCCGGGTAGATGCACTTCTTCGCGGGCCGGTCGGTCATCGCGTCAGCGTCCATCGAGTGACCACCCAGGCGTCGTGCGACCCCTGCTCGGCCCGTAGCCGCTGGGCATCGCGACCGAGCTGCCCGGGACCGGAGTGGCGCTCGCCCACGGCTCTTCCTCCTGCTCCGGCTCCAGAGGCTGCTGCGAAGGATTCCCATCGTCCGAGCGAGCGGATCCGATCGCGTCGATCACCCCCTCGAGTGCCTGCAGGTTGTGACCGCTGAGCAGCGCATCGCAGTGCGGAAGTGCCGCCGCCATCCCGCCGGCCCGTGGGACAAACCCCTCCGCGGCAGCCCGCGGATTGATCCACACGATCCTGTAGGCCAGACGCGCGAGCCGCTCCATCTCTCGGCCCACAAGCGTCGGATCGCCTCGCTCCCACCCGTCGGAGAGGATCACGATCACCGCTCCGCGGGCCATGCCGCGCCGCCCGTGGCGGTCGTTGAAGGCCTTGAGCGCATCGCCGATCCGGGTCCCGCTCGACCAGTCGGGTGCCGCGGCCGCCGCGTTCTGGATCGCACGCTCCGGGTTGCGCGACGCGAGCGCCCGTGTCACGCGTGTCAGACGCGTGGCGAACACGAACGCCTCGGCGTTCCGGCCGCTGGCGACGGCGCAGGTCAGGAACTGCAGGTACGCGCGCGCGTAGGGCTCCATCGAACCGGAGATGTCGCACAGCAGCACCATCCGGCGGCGGACCACCCGCCGGCGCCGACGCCTGAGATGGATCGGGTCGCCTCCCGTGCGCATGCTCCCGCGGAGCGTCCGTCGCAGGTCGATGCGCTCCCCGCGATGCCATCTCTGGGCGCGGCGAGTGCGGCGCAGCGGGGTGGCCATCCCGAGACGCGTCATCAGCTGGTAGAGCTGGGCGAGCTCGTGCGGCTCGAGCGCGTCGAAGCGCTTCTCCCGCAGCACCTCCTCCGCGCTCGGCGCCACCGGGACGAGCAGCTCGCCCTGATCGCGCTCCTCGCGCTCGCCCGGCACCGGCGCTGGGGCGTCATCGGCGCGCGGCGTCGCGAGGTCCGAGCCCTCGCGGGCCACGTCACGATCCGATCGTGGCCGGTCTTCGGGCTGCGCAGGGACCGTCCGGACCTGATCGGGGACGAGCTCCGGATCCTCGTGACCACGCGGCGCCCCGAACACCGACCAGAACACCGAGTCAAACGCCTTGACCTGCGCCGAGTCCGAGACGAACACTGCGCGCGCCGTCCAGTACAGCCGTCGTCGCGTGATCGGCTCGACCAGCGTCAGGGCGGTTGCGAACGAGGCGGCGCGCTCCGCGGTCATCGGCACGCCCGCGCGGTGCAGCCGCTGGCTGAACGCCCCGGCCACGGCGGGCAGGTCAAGGTGGATCGTCTCGACCCTGAACACCGGCGGGTCAGTCTGCGCTGGCAACGAGCTGCTCCAGGCCTTCCGCACGGATCACCTCTTGATCCTCGCGGTACTTCAGCACCGAGCCGAGCGTGCGGTCGATCGCCGCGGCGTCCAGGTGCTTCACGCCGAGCTCGCCGAGGGCGGCCAGCCAGTCGATGGCCTCGGCGATTCCGGGTGGCTTCTGCACGTCGCTGTCGCGCATCCTCGCCACAGCGTCGG
>CATPBV010000321.1 GCA_955652345.1 uncultured Solirubrobacteraceae bacterium
GTAGAACCGCCCGCCGGGGGCCACCAGCTGCGCCATCGTCCCCGCCCAGCGCTCGATATCCGGCAGCCAGTTGATCGCCCCCAGGCCGGTGTAGACCAGGTCGAACCGCCTCCCGGCCAGGGCCGCCGCGGCGTCGTAGACGTTCGCCTTGACGAACTCGGCGTCGATGCCCGCGCGCGCCGCGACGTCCCGCGCCGCCGCGATCGCCGGCGCCGAGAAGTCCAGTCCGGTGACCCGAGCGCCACGCCGGGCCCAGGAGAGCGTGTCGAGCCCGAAATGGCACTGCGGGTGGACGAGCGTCAGTCCATCGACATCGCCGAGCTCGTCGAGCTCGAACGGCCGCAGCGTCGAGTTGCCCGCCAGGAACCCCTCGACGTCGTAGAACTCGCTGGCGACGTGGATCGGCACGCGCTCGTCCCACATCGCCTTGTTGATCGCGATCCAGTCCTCGGGCGGCACTGGCGCCGATTGTGCCTCGTTCGCTCCCCGATGGATCGGGCGGCGCCTCACCCAATGGCGCGGGCCCGGCGGGTACGCCCGCCGCCGGCCCGATGGGGCTCGAGGAACTCCCGCATCGCAGCCGCGTCCATCGGGCGGCCGAACAGGTATCCCTGCCCCGCCCGGCAGCCTTCGCGCAGTAGCGAGCGGCGCTGGCGCTCGTCCTCGATCCCCTCGGCGACGGTGTCGATGCCAAGCGAGCCGGCGAGCGCGACAACCGTGCGAATCAGCGCTCTGGCCCGCGGGGACCTGGCGATCCCCGAGACGAATGCGCGGTCGATCTTGAGCGTGTCGACCGGGAACTGGCGGAGATACGCGAGCGACGAGTAGCCCGTGCCGAAGTCGTCGATCGCGACTCGAACGCCCAGGCGCTTGAGCTCCCGCAGCCGCGCGGCGGTGAGATTGGGGTCGCGCATCAGGGCGGTCTCGGTTATCTCCAGTGTCAGGGAGTCCGCTGGAAGGCCGCTCGAGTGAAGACCATCACGGACCCTGTTGATCAGACCCGGATCGTCGAGCTGACGCGCCGACACGTTCACCGAGAGGTCGAGATCGAAACCGTCGGCGCGCCAGCGGGCGGCTTGTGCGCAGCCGTGATTGATGACCCACGCCCCCAGGTCCACGATCAGTCCGCTGTCCTCGGCGATCGAGATGAACTGGCTCGGCTCCAGCGTCCCTCGTGTGGGGTGCTCCCAGCGGAGCAGCGCCTCGATGCCGATCAACAGCTCTCCATCGAGCTCGAACGTCGGCTGATATAGCAGCGCGAGCTCGTCCTGGCGCAGCGCACGACGCATGTCGTTCTCGAGCGAGACGCGGTCCTGGAGCGCAACGAGCATCTCCGGGTCGAACACCACGTACCGGTTCTTGCCGGCCGATTTCGCGCCGTACAGTGCGATGTCCGCGTCGCGCATCAGCTCCTCGGCGTCGTCGCGATCGCCGATTGCAACGCCGATGCTCGCGGTGATCGAGAGGATCACGCCGTCGGGGCCGCCGAGCTCGATCGGCTCGCGAAGCGCCTCGAGAAGTCGCTCGGCGAGATGCTCCGGGTCGCCTTCGGCGCGACCGGCGGCAAGCACGATGAACTCGTCGCCGCCGATCCTTCCGACAGTGTCGCCGCTTCTCAGGGTCGCGACGATCCGTGCGGCTGAAGCGCGAAGCAGCTCATCTCCGGCGGGGTGGCCGAAGCTGTCGTTGACGCCCTTGAAGCCGTCGATGTCCATGTACATCGCTGCGATCCGGAGGTTCTCGTGCCGGCCCCGCTCGAGCAGCTCCTCGCCCCGCTCCGACATCAGCTGGCGGTTCGGGAGTCCGGTGAGGGCGTCGTGCAGCGCCATATGCCGGAGCTGCTGAGTCCGCTCCTCCACGGTCTGCAGCGCCCGTGCCCGGCCGGTGCTCAGCGTTCGCACCAGCAGCGCCGCAAGCACGCTCAGGATCAGGCCTCCTACGAGGATGATCACCCCTTGCTCGTCGGGCGTCACGAGTGGGCCAGCGGAGCCCCTCGAGACAGAAACGATCCAGCGACCGTCCGCCATGACGGTGAAGCGCTTACGAAGCGTCCCGTCAGCGACGGACCCGGAGGTCGCACCACTGGTCACGTCGCCCACCCGCGCCGCGACCTGCTGGGCGATCCCGGTAACGGGGCCCGCGGATGACGTGTTGGCACCAGGCCGAGTGACTGCGATCTGAAGGCCACCGTGACCGGCGATCGCGCGCCCCAGGATCCGCTTGATGTCGAACAGCTCCGCGACCACTCCCAGAGCCCGTGCCCGGCGCTGCGCCAGAGTCGCTGGGAGGACGCCCCCGCGGTAAACCGGCGCGAACACAGCGATATTGCGGTCGCCGAGGGTGAACGCCACGAACTGGCCTGAGTCCCGCGCGTCCGGAAGCCCGGTGAAGCCCGGAATCGAGCAGAAGTCGAAGGTCGGGTCCGTGACGAGTCGGTTCAGCTCGCCCGCAACCCCAAGCCTCGCCAGACAGTAAACCCCGGAGCGCGGACCGGACCCGAAGGCGAACGGACTCGGGGTGCTCGGAGACGCGTCCGGAATCGGATCTCGGCGTTGCTGCGCCTCGAATGCTTGAAGCCCCGCCGCCGGTACGAACTCGATGTAGCCGAAAGACAGAATCCCGCGGTAGCGCTGGTCGCCTCCGAGGCTTGCAAACCAAGTGGTCAGACCACGGTTCGTCAGGTTCGGGTCCGAACTGATGAGGGCGCGGGCCTGGACGGTCAGATCGTCCATTCGCAGCAGCGACGTCGTTACCGTCGATCCCACCGCCGCCGCCTCGGCGTCGAACGAGCGCCGCACCTGGTCCTGGGCTTGGGCGCGCCACGCCACCGCCGCGGTGACCGACAGCAGCGCTCCGACGATAAGGACGAGCCAGGCGGCCGCGGGTCGCCCCCCGCGCTTGGGGCGCTCCTCGGGAGGCCCCTCCCGCCTGGCGATCGGACGCGGGACCACCTGGCGGCGCGGCCGCGACTGAATTCCGGTCAATGGCATCTGCACACACTAATCGGCAGAAACAGCGGATCGCCGCAACGCAATCGCCGTTCACAGGCGATCCGGCGAGGGTCTGGTCAGCGCGCCCCGATCGCGGCCAACACGGCCGAAGCGGATGGCGCTACGTCGCCAGGCAGCCGTGCGAGCAGCTCGCGCCAGCCGGGGTGCTGCTCGATAGCGGCCAGCACGTGGGCCACGCCGGCATCGAGATCGCCCGCCTGAGCGACGCCAAGGCCTGCCCAGAAGCGAAGCTCGTGGTTGTCCGGCGCGAGCTCGCTCGCTCGACGGTAAAGCTCCGCCGCCTCGTCGTGCCGCCCCTCGTTCACGAGCTCGTCGGCCTCTCCCGCAAGCTCATAGGCGTCATGCAGACGCAACAGACGCCGGAGCTCGGCGAGCGGTTCGGGATCGTCCTCGACGCGCAGCGAGACGGCCGCCTCCCACCACTCGCCCTGGGCGGGAACCACCAGCATCGCCGCGGACTGGCGCCCGCGGGCGTCGCCGCCCTCGCCCTCGGCGGCGTCGAGCGCGGTGAGTAGCCGCGCCGAGAGCGAGCCTGAGGCCGCGTTGAATGCGTCGAGCATCGCCGGCCAAACTCGTTCGCTGGCCATCATGTTCGCCTGACACGACACTCCGGCGCCGACGCTGTGGCCTGCGAACGCGATGCATGACGGCCCCGTGTGGACAGCGACGTCACCACGCGCATCGACGATCGCCACCTGGCGCCCGGCTGCGCCTGAGTCCGCCTGCACCAGCCGCGCCAGCGCATCCTCAGCGCCGACGCCCTCGCGGAGCAGCTCCAGTGCGTTTGGACCGTAGGAGACCTCGGCGAACGCCTGCGTGGCGATCGCTCCGATTCCGGGCGCCGCCCACGGAACGATCGGGCCGACCGAGAACCAGTGCGACTGGACCGCCACGCCCAGCTCGCCGGTCTCCGGGTCGCACGCGACGATCGAGTAGGTGCCCTGGCGTGTTCGCACCGGCGGCGAGCTTACCTCCCGTGCGATCAACCGGAGATCTGCCACGCTGGGCGCATGCGCATCGCGGTGCTCGGGCCAGGCGGGGTTGGCGGCTTCGTGGCCGCCGCTCTTGCGCGCGCGGGCGAGGACGTGATCGTCGTCGCACGCGAGCCAACCGCCCGGCACATTGCCGCGCATGGGATCCGCGTGCGGAGCGCGGTGCTGGGCGATTTCAGTGCGAGTCCACCCGCGTCCTCGCGGCTGCACGCGGAGGTGGACGTGGTGCTCGCGACGACCAAGGCGACTGGACTGCGAGGGGCGCTCGAACGGATCGTGGTCGAGCCCGGGCTTGTAGTCCCGCTCCTCAACGGGATCGAGCACATGGCGCTCCTGCGAGAGCGCTTCAGCCCCGGCCGGGTGGCGGCCGGCGTCATCCGGATCGATACCGACCGGCCGCAGGTCGCGCGGATCGTGCAGACCAGCCCGACCGTGCGCATCGACCTTGCCGCCGGTGACCAGACGCTGGTCGGACCTCTGCGGGTGCTCGCCGGTGTGCTCGAACGAGCCGGGCTGCCGGTAGCGCTCGGCGACAGCGAGGCCCAGATCCTGTGGTCGAAGCTGGTGCGGCTGAACGCCCTCGCCTGCACGACAAGCGCGTCCGATCTGACGGTCGGGTCCATCCGCTCAGATCCGGCGTGGAGCGAAGCGCTCGAGGCCTGCGTACGGGAGACGGCCGCGGTTGCCGGTGCGGAGGGCGCGAGCATCGATGTCGATGCCCACCTCGCCGAGCTACAGCAGGCGCACCCAGACCTGAGATCCTCGATGTCCCGAGATATCGCCGCCGGCCGCGAGTCAGAGCTCGACGCGATCGCCGGCGCGGTGCTTCGGGCCGCTGAGCGTCATCGGCTCACGTGCCCGACTGTCGCCCGCCTGAGCGCGGAGATCGCCGCGCGCGCGGGAATCGCCGCGCCCCGTTAAACCGGCGGCGTCAGCGGCCGTGACGGGCCGGGGACGTAGATGGGCTCTGCAATCTCCTCGGAGGCGATAGCCTCGACGATTTCCTCTTCCTCCTCCTCGGCCCCGGGTCCGTGCTCCCCGTCGCACAGGATCCGGAAC
>CATPBV010000322.1 GCA_955652345.1 uncultured Solirubrobacteraceae bacterium
CGTTCGCAAGGCGGAGCTGCTTCCGTACCTGCGCCCCGACGGCAAGACCCAGGTGACTGTCCGCTATGTCGATGGGCGCCCCGCCGAGATCGAGAAGATCCTGATCTCCACACAGCACCGCGAGGGCGCCGAGTCGCTTCTCCGCGACGACCTGTGGGAGGTCGTGATCGACAAGGTCCTGCCGGAGGAGCTGTACGACGCCCGCAAGCTCCAGCGCAACTTCCTGGTCAACCCGACCGGACGATTCGTGATCGGTGGCCCGATGGGCGACTGCGGCCTCACCGGCCGCAAGATCATCGTCGACACCTACGGCGGCATGGCGCGCCACGGCGGCGGCGCGTTCTCGGGCAAGGATCCTTCCAAGGTCGACCGCTCGGCGGCCTATGCCGCCCGCTACGTGGCGAAGAACGTCGTCGCCGCCGGGCTGGCCGATCGCGCCGAGGTCCAGGTCGCTTACGCGATCGGCGTGGCGCATCCGGTGTCGGTGATGGTCGAGACGTTCGGGACCGAGAAGATCGGCCGCGCGCGCATCCTCGAGCTGATCGGCGAGCACTTCGACCTGCGTCCGGGCGCCTTCCGCCAGTACCTGAAGCTCCACCGCCCGATCTACCAGAAGACCGCGGCTTACGGCCACTTCGGCCGCGACGACGACCACGACTTCACGTGGGAGCGGACCGACAAGGCGCAGGCTCTCAGGGCTGCCGCCGGCCTCGAGCCGGCGGCCGTGCAGGCGTAGGCTCGCTCGCGGTTACCCGTCAGCAGGCGGAGCGGGTCGCGCGGCCCAACAACCTCAATGAAGGGGGCGGTTTCGGGGCTTCCGTCGGCTCTTGATCCATGTGGCCGCTCGAAATCGTGTGCACAACGCGTCACGGGACGGGTCTGGCGGGACGCGTGACGCGTCATGCACAAATCACGTGCGTAACACGGCGGACGCGGCCCGGATACGGCGCGTGACGTGTTATGCACACGAATCTCTCCCTTCGTCGGGCCGTTTCCGCTGACCAGTGGTTGCAAAGCTCGGTGGCGCGCCGCCCGCAGGCCGGTCCTGGCGTCCCGAGGGCATCCTCGGCTCGCTCTACGCTCCGCTCGCCATGAACCCACCGACCGGTGATACGGCTGACGTGATCGCGCGGGTGCAGCCGCTCACACGCACGCGGGCGATCCGCGGACCGTTCGACTACCGGCTGCGAGCCGACCAGGATCCGGTCGGCGTCGGCTCGCTGCTGCGCGTCCCGTTCGGCCACAGCACGACGATGGGAGTCGTGGTCGAGATCGCCCGCGAGTCCGAGCTGGAGCCCGAGCGCCTGGCGGAGCCGCTCGCGGTGCTCCCCGGGGCGCTTCCGCCGGACCTGGTGGGGCTCGCGGCGTGGATGGCGGCTGAATACTGCTCGACCCCGGCCCGGGCGCTCGAGCTGATCCTGCCCCCGGGCGCCGGCAAGCGGCCCAGGCGGCGATCGACGACCCAGGTGCAGCCCGACGCCGGCGCAGCAACCGAGGTGCGTGTCGGCTCAGCCGCCCTGACCGGCGCTCAACGGCACGCGCTGGCCGCCGTGGTGGCGGCGGTGCAGGCACGCAGCGGGCCGGCGGACGGCGGGGGATTCCTGCTGCACGGGGTCACCGGCTCTGGCAAGACCGAGGTGTACCTCCGGGCGGTCCGGGCGGCGCTCGACGCGGGCCGCGCCGCGATCGTGCTCGTGCCCGAGATCGCGCTCACCCCCCAGACGCTCGCGCGGTTTCGCTCCCACTTCGGCGACGTGGTCGCCGTGCTGCATTCCGCTCTGACCGGCGGCGAGCGCCGCGCCGAGTGGCTCCGGCTGCGCTCCGGCGAGGCGCGGGTGTGCGTGGGGCCGCGCTCGGCTGTGTTCGCGCCGCTCGAGGACATCGGCCTGATCGTGATCGACGAGGAGCACGACGCCTCCTACAAGCACGAGGGAGACCCTCGCTATGACGCCCGGACCGTCGCGCTCCGGCGGGCCCGCGACCACGGCGCCGTGCTGCTCGCGGGCAGCGCAACCCCGCGACCCGAGAGCGTGATTTCGCTGGGGCGCCTGCGGCTGCCCAGCCGCATCGACGGACTGGCGCTGCCCCCCGTCGAGGTCCTCGACATGCGCGGCGCGCACCATCCGCTGCATCCGCGGACCCGCGAGGCGCTGTGCGAGGTACGAAGGACCGCGGGCAAGGCGATCGTCCTGCTGAACCGCAGGGGCTGGTCGAACTTCCTGTGCTGCCGGACCTGCGGGCAGGTGTCGATGTGCCCGAACTGCGAGGTGGCGCTGGTGCTCCACCGGCCGCGGAGCCAGCGCGCCTCCACGTCCGTTCTCGGAGTGCTCGGCTGTCACCACTGCGGGCATCGCGAGCGCGCCGCTGAGCGCTGCGGTAGTTGCGGCTCGGTCGCGCTCGCGCGACATGGCGCCGGGACCGAGCGACTGGAGCATGAGCTGCAAGCGGCGCTCGGCGACGTCCGGTTTCCGATCTTCAGGCTCGACGCGGACGTAACGGCCGTCAAGGACCGCCTTGCGCGCGTGCTGGCCGACTTCCGAGCGGCCGGTGCCGGCGTCCTCGTCGGCACGCAGATCATCGCCAAGGGTCACGACTTCCCCGATGTCACGCTCGGGATCGTCCTCGACGCCGACGGAACGCTCCGTTTTCCCGACTTCCGCGCCGAGGAGCGCACATTCGCGCTGATCACCCAGCTGGCTGGTCGCGCCGGCCGGAGCGCCGCCGGGGGCCGCGTGCTCGTGCAGACGCTCGCTCCGGAAGCTCGGGCGATCGGGTTCGCGGCCGCGCACGATGCCGACGGTTTCCTGTCCGGCGAGCTGTCGCGGCGCAAGGCTCTCGCGTACCCGCCGTACGGCTCGCTGATCCGCGTGGTCTGCTCGTCGGTCGATGGGTCGGACGCGATCGCGCTTGCGGGCGCCCTGCGGGCCGAGATCGCCCCGGCCGGCGTAACCGTGCTGGGACCGGCGCCGCTGTTCCGCCTGCGGGGTCGCGAGCGAAGCCAGCTCGTGGTCAAGTCCCCGGCGCGAGAGGAGGCGATCCGGGCGGTCGCGGCTGCGGTCGATCGCCACGCCGTGCGGGCGTCGCGCGAGACCGTAAGCATCAGCGTGGACGTCGATCCTCAATAGACTCGTCCTCGTGCCAGAAAACGCGGCGGACAACCAAGATCCGGAGCTCGAGCCGGACGTCGACTCCGACGGCTTGCGGCCCGAGGAGCCCGAGCTCGACCCCGAGCTCGCGGCGCGGCGCGCCGCCGCTCTGGCCCGCATCCGCAAATTCGGCGATCCCGTGCTGCGCACCCGCGCTCGCGAGGTGGCGCACATCGACGACGCCCTGCGGGACGAGGTCCAGCAGATGGCGGAGCTGATGGGCGACGCGCTCGGGGTGGGCCTTGCGGCGCCGCAAGTGGGAGTTCTCCACCGCCTGCTCGTGTATCGGGTCGCGCCGCAGGCTGAGCCTGTTGCGCTCGTCAACCCGGAGGTCGAATGGGCCGGCTCGGACACCGAGGCGATGGAGGAGGGCTGCCTCAGCCTGCCCGAGGTGCTCGTCGACGTCGAGCGCCCAATCCACGTGCGGGTGGGCGCCCTGGCCGCGGACGGGGAGCGGATCCTCGTGGAGGCGTCGGGGCTCGAGGCTCGCGTGATCCAGCACGAGATCGACCATCTGGACGGGGTCCTGATCCTGGACCGGGTGTCGCGAGAGCAGCGCAAGGAGGCGATGCGGGTACTGCGCGAGGCCGAGCAGGCCGCCTAGCAGCAGGCGGGCCGCTCCCCCACGACGCCCGACGCAGTTGCGCACCGTATTCATCGGGACCTCTGAGTTCGCCGCCGCCGTCCTGCGCGCGCTTGCGGACTCGCCCCATCGCCCGCTGCTCGTCGTGACGCGACCGGATCGCCCCCGGGGTCGTGGACAGCGTCTGGCCGCCCCCGAGGTCGCACGCACAGCTCACGAGCTCGGCATCGCGGCTTCCCAGCCGGAATCGGTCAACGACGAGCAGGCGCAGGACCTGATCGCAGACGCCCGCCCCGAGGTCGTCGTCGTATGCGCCTACGGCGGGCTGATCGGCGAGCGCCTGCTCTCCGCCCACGAGATCCTCAACGTCCATCCCTCGCTGCTTCCGCGGTGGCGGGGCGCGGCGCCGATCGAACGCGCGATCATGGCGGGCGACGAGGTTACGGGCGTCTCGATCATGCGCGTCACCGCATCGCTCGACGCCGGGCCGGTGTGCGCGCAGCGCAGCGAACAGATCGCGGCTGACGACACATACGGGTCCCTGGCCAAGCGGCTCGCCGAGCTCGGCGGGGAACTGCTGGTCGAGACACTCGATTCGTCGCCGCCGTGCCGGGAGCAGGACGACTCGCTTGCGACGTACGCCGAGAAGATCTCGCCGGAGGACCGCTTGCTCGACCCCTCGCGACCGGCCATCGAGCTCGAGCGACGGGTCCGCGCACTCGAACCGCACGTGGGGACGCGCGTCGAGCTACCCGATGGCGAGATGCTGGGGGTCACGCAGGCGCGCGCGCTCCCCGCCGACGGGACCGCGCCCGGCGCGGTGTCACTGGACGGATCAGCGCCGGTGCTGGCGTGCGCCGAGGGCTCGCTGGAGCTGGTCGTCGTCCAGCCTCCCGGCCGCAAGGCGATGACCGGCGAGGCTTTCCTGCGCGGGCTTCACGGTCGTGGCCGGTCGTAGTCGGGGCTCGCCTGGCAGGGGGCGGGCGCTCGCGCCCGGGGCCGGGGCGACCCCGGCCCGCAGGTGCGCGCTCGCGGTCGTGCGGCGGGTGTTCGAGGAGGGGGCGTACGCCGACCGGGCGATGGGCTCGATGGCGTCAGAGCTCGAGCCGCGCGAGCGAGCGTTCGCGACGGCGCTCGCGTACGGGACCGTCCAACGCCGCGCCACGCTCGACTACATCGCGCAGCGGCTCCTCGACAAGCCGGTCGCGCAGCTCGAGCCGGTCGTGATCGCGGCGCTCCGGCTGGGCTTGTGCCAGCTGCTGTACCTCGGGGGCGTGCCGGACCATGCGGCGGTCGGCGAAAGCGTCGAGCTCGTGAAACGCGCGAGCCCCGCGGGATCGAGGCTCGTCAATGCCGTCCTGCGGCGAGCAGCCCGGGAGGGCCCCGCGATGCTCGCGGAGCTGAGCGACGCGACGCCCGAGGCCGCCGCGATCATGCACTCGGCTCCCCAGTGGCTCGCGCAGCGCCTGTGGCACGAGCTCGGCGCGGATACGGCGCGCGCGGTGCTGCGACGGGCGAACGAGCCCGCCGAGTCGGCGCTCCGGATCAACACGCTCGTGAGCACCGTCGAGCAGGCCATTGCCGGTTTGCCGGTCCCGGCACGCCGGAGCGATGATCTGCCCGAGGCGCTCGTGCTCGATGGGCAGTTCGACGTCTACGGCTCTGAGCTCTGGCGCCGCGGCGCGGTGATCGCGCAGTCGCGCGCCTCGATGCTTGTGTCGCGTGTGCTCGCCCCGACCCCCGGCCAGGAGGTGCTCGACCTGTGCGCCGCGCCCGGCGGGAAGACGACCCACCTCGCCGCTCTGATCGAGGATCGGGGCGCGATACTCGCGGTCGAGCGCCATCCGGGACGGGCGCGGGCGCTCGGCGGAACGTGCGCCCGCATGCGCGCGGGCTGCGTGCGCGTTCTGAGGGCGGATGCCGCCACGCTTGACGCCGGCTGCAGGTTCGACCGGGTGCTGGTCGACCCGCCGTGCAGCGGGCTGGGAACGCTTCAGTCGCGCCCCGACCTGCGCTGGCGCGTGACTGAGCAGGCGATCGAGGAGCTCGCAGCGGCGCAAGCGAGGATCCTCCGGGCGGGTGCGGCGGCCACGCGGCCCGGCGGCTCGCTCGTCTACTCGGTGTGCACGATCTCTCACGCCGAGAGCCATGCGGTGCTCGAGCGCTTTCTGGCACAGCATCGCGACTTCGGAGCCGCCGACCTCGGCGCCGAGCATCCGGAGCTCGCCGACGAGCGAAATACGAGCTACCTCCAGCTGATGCCCGATCGCGACCTCACCGACGGGTTCTTCATCGCGCGGCTGCGCCGCCGCGGCGCGTGAGATCGGCGATCTGCAGGCCGCGCCGTGAACGTCCGTAAGCTACGTCCTCCGAACGTGACCGATCCATCCGTCAAGCTCGGTATGGCGTGCCCGGGGTGCGGCGAGCCCTGGTTGCGGGCGACTGCCGCGCCGGGACGGTATCGCTGCGTCAACTGCCTTCAGCGCTACGAGCTCGTGTCCGTCTGCCCCAACTGCGGTGAGCACTCGACGATCGTGAGGATGTCGAGTACGGCGATCGTGGTCTGCAACCACTGCCACGGCAGCATGTTGCGGGCGGTATGAGTGGCCCTCGCCAGCGAGCTTGAGGCGGTGCGTGCACCACTTCCGCGGGACGTCCGGGTTGCGCCTTCGATCCTGTCCGCCGACTTCTCCCGGCTGGGCGCGCAGGTCGACGAGGTGCTCGCTGCGGGCGCGCGGGTCCTGCATGTCGACGTCATGGATGGACATTTCGTGCCGCCGATCACCTTCGGTCCGCTGGTGGTCAGCGCGATCGCCGATCGAGTCCACGACGCCGAGGCGCTGATCGACGTCCACCTGATGATCGAACGTCCCGATCGGCAGATCGCCGAGCTTGCCCGGGCCGGCGCGGACAGCATCACGGTCCACTACGAAGCCACCCCGCACCTGCACTACACGCTGGCGGCGATCCGTGAGGCCGGTTGCAATGCCGGTGCGGCGCTGTGTCCCTCGACCCCGGCGGGGAGCCTCGCCGAGGTGGCCGACGATCTCCTCGACCTCGCGCTCTGCATGAGCGTCGATCCGGGGTGGGGTGCCCAGGAGTTCATCCCGCACTCGGTCGACAAGATCAGGCGCATGCGCCGGGGACTGCCTGACGGCGTCGTGCTCGAGGTCGACGGCGGCGTCCACGAGGACACCGCGGCGCGGTGCGTCGAGGCGGGCGCCACGCTGCTCGTGACCGGGTCGGCGGTGTTCGGTGCGGCGGATCCGGCGGCTGCCTACCGGGCGATCGTTGCGGCCGCGGGCGCCGGGTAGCGCGCCGGGCGATCTCGCAGCGTCGTCAGGACGCCGACGCAGGTGCGGCACTCGCCGACGCCGAGCGCCGGTATAGCAACCACAGCAGCCCGCACAGCACCAACGTGGCGGTGAAGTAGCCGACCTCGACGCGCGTCACCTCGCTCGAGATCGTGGGCGTCGCGACGAGTACGACGAACAGCGCGGCTGAGCACAACCACGCGAGCGCCGCCAGGCCGGCACGGTCGCGCGCCAGCGCCGCCTGGTTGAGCGTTCCGGCGACGAGATGCAGTCCCATCCCGAGCCCGACCACGGCGAGGCCGACGCGGTCGTAAGTGAAGCCCTTGTTGCCGAGGAGCGCGGTCATCACGAACGGCCCGACGGCCAGAAGGCCGATCGCGACAACTCCCGCGAAGCCCGCGATCACGAGGATCGTGATCCGGATCGCGCGATGGAATTCGTCCGCCGATTCGCGCGCCTCGAGGCCCGCAAGGTGGGGGAGGATCGATGTCTGGATCGCCTGGAAGAGCTGGAGCGGCGCTCGGACGATCAGGAGAACGTTGAACACGAACCCCGTGATGCCGCTGGTGACTCCGGCCGCTCCTCCCGCGTTCGCGGCGACGATCAGGACCCCGGCGTTCATCAGCGTCTGCTCGGCGAACATGATCCCGACGACCGCCACCGCGAAACCGGCGCCGTGCCTCAGCGTCAGGTCGAGCGCCGCCTCCTCGAGCTGGCTGTGCGCAGGGCCCTCACCGGCGGCGTCGGCGACCGGCAGGCCGGCCGGCGCGTGGGTGCGAACCCGCGAGAACGCGAACGGGATCACGCACAGCGAAGCGAACGGAGCGACGGCCATCCCCAGCCCGACCGCCCCCTGCCCGGAGCCGATCCCGACCGCGACTGCCAGCGCGAACAGGAAGCGCGAGGTCGACTCCAGGAACACCAGCCCTCCATAGAGGTCGAAGCGCTCGTGGCCCGCGAGCCAGCCGCGAGCGAAGTAGCTTGCGGCGTACGCCAGGACGCCGATCACGAGGATCCAATACAGGGCTGAGGACCCGTCGAAGATCCCCTGCTCGATCCTCGTGCGCAGGATCAGCGCGACCGCAAGGAACGCCACCGCGAATCCGAACTGGATCAGGGCTGGAATCCGCAGCGGGTGGCCGTGCAGTCCGCGCGCGCGACGGTCGGCGATCGTGCGCGAGAGCAGCTGCTCGATCGGCCGGTAGATCACCGACAGGATCACGAACATGATCGCCCAGCACAGCGAGACTCGGGAGTATGAGCCGGGGTCGAGCACATGGCTCGAGGTCGCCAGGTAGGCGAACGTGAAGATGCCGGTGGAGGCGATCCCGATCGAGAGGACCCGCGCGCCCGACGCATATGAGCTGTTCGTCGGCAG
>CATPBV010000323.1 GCA_955652345.1 uncultured Solirubrobacteraceae bacterium
CCGGTCCGTCGCGATCCTCCAGGACCAGCTCGCCGCCCATCCGGTGCGCAAGCTCGCGCCCGATCGCGAGACCGAGCCCGAAACCGGCCTGACCTCCGGTCGCGCTTCCTCGCTGGAAGCGTTCGAAGATCAGCTCGCGCTCTCCCGCCGGCACCCCGGGACCTCGATCGCAGACGGTCAACGAAGCCTGCGCGCGATCGTGCAGCTCGACCGTGATCTCGCCGCCATCGGGAGTGACCCGCAGCGCGTTGTCGAGCAGGATCCGCAGGATCCGGGCCACGCTCCCGGGATCACCGAGCGCCCACACGCGAGGGCTGGAGACGTCGAGCTCGGCGGTGATCGCACGCTCGGCCGTCCCCAGCTCGAACTCGGCCAGCACCGCCCGGCTGAGCTCGCCGAGCTCGATCGGCTCCGAGCGAAGCTGGACCTGCGCGTCGAGCCGGCTGAGATCGAGGAGATCGACGGCGAGGCGGCCCAGCCGATGAGACTGGGCCCGAGCCCGCGCGAGCAGGTCCCGGGCGTCATCCAGATCCGGCTCGCCGGTCTGCAGGTCTTCACCCAGCAGCTCGAGCATCGCGTCGAGGGAGGCGAGCGGGGTGCGCAGCTCGTGTGAGGCTGTCGCCACGAACGCCCGCCGAGCCTCCTCCTGGCGGCGCAACTGACGCTGCATCAGGGCAAAGCTCCGCGCGAGGTCTCCCACCTCGTCACGGGCCCGGTCGACCGGGACCTCGACCGTGGGACCTTCGTGCGCCAGTCGCAACGCCGCTTGGCGCAGCCGCCGGAGCCGCCGGACGAGCGTGCCCGCGAGCGGGATCGCCAGGAGCAGCGTCAGGCCGAGGCCAGCAAGTGCCGCATACAGGAACGCCTTGCGCACTGCGTTCACGGCCGCGGGGATAACGTCCAGTGGCCTGCGAACCGCGAGGACGTACGGGAACTCTCCGCTTCTGAACCACAGCGCCGCACGGGCGTACTCCTTGCTATCGATCGAGCCGAAGCTGTAGGTGTCTGCGGTCCGCCCATCGGTCAGGAACGCCTGTGCCGCGTCGTTGAGCGGATCTGAGCCCACGAGCTCGTCCTGGGTCGCACTTGGCACCAGCGGGATCCCACGGCCATTTCCATACGGAGTGCCGAGCACGTACGCATCGCCGCCCACTCTCGTGGCGAGCTGCTGCTGCGCGCTGACCAGGGCTGTAGTCGCCGTCGCTTGCTGCCGCCGCCAGCTCGCAATCTGCGCGGCGGTGGTCAACCACACGGGCGGTAGGGCGCCGATGTCCGCAAGGTTGGGGATTCGCGCGAAGACGGCGGTGGGATTCCTCCGAAGGGCCTGTTGGAGCGTGTTCAGCTCGACGTTGCGAAGCGACCCCTCGAGCGAGCCCAGCAGCGCGACCGCGGCAATCGCCAGCGTCGCGACTGTCGTCACCAGCACTGCGCCGACGATCCTGCCGCGCAGACCGAGGGCGCCAATCCGTGGTCGCCCTCCCATCGCTAGGGGCTTCCGGTGGATGGTCGGGTCATTGCCTACGGTCCTCGCAGACGGTAGCCGGCGCCCCGCACCGTCAGGATGTAGCGCGGCTTCTCTGGCTCGGGCTCGAGCTTCTCGCGCAGGTGTCGGATGTGCACGTCGATCGCGCGCGGATCGCGGTAGGCGCTGTCGCCCCAGATCGCGCGCAGCAGCTCTTGGCGGTTGAGCAGGCGCCCCGGGTCGGCCATCAGCGCGTCGAGCAGCTCGAACTCCGAGAACGTCAGGCGAACCGGCTCGCCGTCGATCGTGACATCGCGTTGCGCACGGTCGAGCGTGATCGGGCCAACCGTGAGCAGCTCGTCCCCCATCGGCCGGTTGCCCGCCCGTCGCAGCACCGCGCGGATGCGGCTGCGCAGCTCGGCGAGCCCGAACGGCTTGGTCACGTAGTCGTCGGCCCCCGCCTCGAGCCCGAGGACAGCATCGGCCTCGGAGTCGAGCGCAGTGAGCATGATGATCGGGACGACGTTGCGACGCGCGCGGAGCGTGCGGCAGACCTCATATCCGTCTGGCCCGGGGCCCAGCGCGACGTCGAGCAACAGAATGTCGAAATGGTCGGTGCTCGCGCGGTCGATCGCCGCGCGCCCGTCGGCAACCGCCAGAACCTTGTGCCCCTCGCGCGAAAACGACCGTGTGAGCATCTCGCGCAGGTCGGACTCGTCATCGACCACGAGGATGCTCAGCGACGCCTCAGAGGTGCGGTTCGCCAGAGAGCTGCTCGTCGCGTACTCAGCCGACATGGCGCAAGCGATCCTAGCGGGCGCTCCCCACGTCCCCTATCGGGTTGGTCCGACGGCCTCGAGCTCCCTGACGCTCGTCCTGAGCTCGGTGACCGGCACCGCCGCCGCCCGCGGCGCCAGCCGGCCCGCGGCGGCCACGGCCCACAACAGGACGAGCCAAGTCAGGGTCGCTATCGCCACGTGGACCCAGACGATGTCGGACGGCAGCCGCAGCTCGTACTGGACGCTGCCGATGAGGCCTTGCGCGGCGAGCAGGACTCCTAGCATCGTCAACGGCTCGAGCATCCGGTCCGAGACGTGGCGTCGTCGGTTCAGCAGCCACACTCCGATCACGGCAATCCCGAACAGAGCCGCGATCGTCGCGTGCCGGTGGATCACCCAAGTGAGGGTGTCTGCGCCTTTGAAGTGGAGCCTGTGGATCCGCTGACCCGGCGATCCGCCGGCGTGAGGACCGGCCGCGGTCGCGGCGGTCCCGGCGAAGATCGTGAGCGCCCCAAGCGGCGCGAGGGCCCGGACCGACCAGACCGCCAGCCTGTCGCGCGAGCGAGGCCGCCATCCAGGCTCGTGCGAACTCCGCCAAGCCAGCGCCACAGCGGCGATCAGGATCAGCATCGACAGCGCGAAATGGGCCATCACGAACCCGGGCGCCAGATGCTCGCGGACGGTGAACCCCCCGAGCACCGCCTGCGCCACGACCCCCAGCGGCAGGCACAACGCGAGCAACGCGAGGTCGCGTCGGAAGGGCTTGCGGGTGAACGCCAGCACCGCGGCCGCCACCGCCACGACACCGACCAGTCCCGAGAGCACGCGGTTGGAGAACTCGATCAGAGCGTGGGTTGAGAGCGGCGGCAGCGCGTGCCCAAAGCACTTCGGCCAGTCCGGGC
>CATPBV010000324.1 GCA_955652345.1 uncultured Solirubrobacteraceae bacterium
CAGGGGACAGCGACGTGCAGCCGCGTTCCACGGGTTGGTCTCCCGACTAATTCCGTTCTCGTCGTGATTGCCCCTGCGACGGTGGACTCCTACCCCTAGGACCACCGCGCTGCCGGCCATCCAACGACCTGCACGCTACGCGAATACTCCGATAACAGCAACGTCACAAATGGTCGGAGATGCGCTTAGAGCGTGGTTTTTCTTTCCGCCGGTGTCTTGTGCGGGAATGGACAAGTCCGGGCTGTAGCTCGACTCGACGAATGGTCGATGCTCGTGCGCCGGAGCCCTTCCCGCGCGCAGCGAGCCGAGCGTTCGACTCGGCCAGAGGTGACGACTCTCACTCCGGGGCCGGAAGCGGCCCGTGCTCGTTCTCGAACGCCCGCTTGGCTCGTCCGAATGCTTCGAGGGCCTCGTCCAAGATGTCCGCGTCGTGCGTCGCCATCACGCTCGTGCGCAGGAGTGCCCCGGATGGGGGAACCGCGGGATGGATCGCCACGTTGACGAACACTCCCGCCTCGAACAGCGCCTTCCACAGGAACACGGCCTTCCAGTCATCGCCGACCACCACCGGAACGACGGGCGTCACGATCTCGGTCCCGTCCGCCAGCCTCGTGGGCGAAACGACCTTGAACCCCAGCTCACGCAGGCCGTGGTGCAGGTAGCGCGCGTTGTCCAGGACCTTCGCGAACAGGGACTGCCCCTCGTCCGAGCGGCAGATCCGGACAGCGGCGAGCGCCGCGCCAATGGCGGCGGGGACGGCGGAGGCGGTGAAGATGAACGGGCGGGACTGGATCCGCAGGTACTCGATCACGTCCGCCGGTCCCGCGATCACGCCGCCGCACGAAGCCAGCGACTTCGAAAAGGTGGCCATCCGCAGATCGACGCGGTCCTCGACTCCGAGCAGCTCGCTGGCCCCGGTGCCGCGCGCGCCCAGCACGCCGAGCGCATGGGCCTCATCGACCATCAGCCGCGCGCCGAACCTGGAGCAGAGGTCGGCGATCTCCGGCAATGGCGCCACGTCGCCCTCCATCGAGTACACCCCATCGACGACCACCAGCACCCCGCCCCCGTCCTCGGCCGCTCGCTCGAGCGTGTGCTCGAGCCGATCGATGCGGTTGTGCTTGAAGGCGCGGAGCTTCGCCCGCGAGAGGATGCATCCATCGAGGATCGAGGCGTGATCCCCGGAGTCGACGACGACAGTGTCGCCCGGGCCGAGGATCGTCCCAAGCGTCCCCACGTTGGCCTGGTGACCGGTTGTGAATACAAGCGCAGCCTCGGTCTCGAGCCACTCCGCGAACTCGCGCTCCAGCTCGAGATGCATGTCGATGGTGCCGTTGAGAAAGCGCGAGCCGGTCAGACCTGTCCCGTAGCGGTGAAGCGCATCGAGGGCGCCCTGCTTGACCCGCTCGTCGCCGGTCAGGCCCAGGTAGTTGTTGGAGCCGAGCATGATCCGCCGCTGGCCCTCCATCTCCACGACCGGCAGCGTCGGGCCTTCGAGCACCCGGAAATACGGGAACACGCCCAGCTCACGAGCGGTCCGCAGTTGCTCGAGTCGCTCGTGCTCGCGAGCCTTGGCGAAGACGTCTATCGAGGTCGGCATACGCGTTCGTGCGCTCGGGCGCACGCGGCGCCTCGAGATCCGTATCGTATCCGAGCCAGGCTTACTAGCTTTGAAGATGACCGTCGCGACTGGCACCATGTGAGCACGATGACTGACGAACAGCAGCCGTTCGATCCCTCCGCGCCTGATTCCGAAGAGGAGACGGTCGACGGGCTGCCGGTGCTGGCGGAGGTGCGAGAGGTGTCCTCGGGTGCGCCGCCGCCGTTGCTCGCGGTCCAAGCGGCCGCCGCCGCGGCGACGGGCTTCGTCGCAGGCGCCGCCACGATCGCGCTGGTCAGGCGCCGAAGCTCACGCAAGCTGGCCCGCGCCGGCCGGAGCGCCCCTCGCCGTGCGGCAGACGTGCTGCCGATAGTCGCCAGCCGGACGTTCATCGTCGACGTCCACCTGGTCGCTGGACCGGATTGACGGCCGCGAGCGACCTTCGGCAGCGCGCCGGTCAGGTCGAGGTCCGGGTCGAGGTCGGGCCGCCATGGACGTTCAGGCTGCCGCGATACGGGACCCCGGATGGGCTCACGCGGATGCACGGAGGCGTGCTTCAGCGGCTGCTCCACGTCGACGGCGAGGCCGTGCTGGTTCGCGCGGCACAGACCGCCCCCGGCCGGGTCTTGTTTGGGGCGCAAGCGCGAGAGCGAGAGCCGGCGGGCGAGGCGATCGACCGAATGAGGCAAGCCCTCGGCGTCGATCAAGATCTCCGTCCCTTCTACGAGCGATTCCGCTTCGACCCACTGATCGGGCGCGGTGTGCGCGCCAACCCGGGACTGCGCGTTCACGGCAAGCCGAGCGCGTTCGAGGCGCTTGCATGGGCGATCTGCGAGCAGCTGATCGAGCTCGGGCGTGCGACCCAGATCCAGCGCCGATTGATCAGCAAGCTCGGAGGCAGATGCCCGCTGACGGGGTTGCGCGACTCCCCGCCCGCCGAGGTGCTCGCGCGCGAGAGTCCAGCGTTCCTCCAGTCGCTGGATCTCTCCTACATGCGATCGTGCGCGCTGATCAGGGCGGCCAAGGAGATTGCCGGCGGACGTGTGGACCTGGAGCACCCAGACCACGAACGCGGGTGGCGGCGGCTGCGGTCGATTCCTGGCATCGGCAGCTGGACGGTGCAGATGCTCGGCTTGACCGGCCAGGCACGGCTCGATCAGCTCCCCGCCGGCGATCTGGCGTACCTGAAGCTCGTGGGTCGCCTTCGCTACGGCGATCCGTATGCGCGTGCGACAGAGCACGAGGTTGAGGAGTTCTTCGAGCCATACCGGCCATGGGCCGGTCTCGCGGGCATGCACGCGCTGCGGGCCGCGCGCGCGATCGGCGCCCCGGCCCGTAGCGTCGCGGCTTGAGCGCGCTCGCCGGCGGCGTCGCGGCCCGAGCCCGCCCGCCTGCGGTCCGTACAGCACCCCGCCGCCGTCAGATCCCCTGGCCGGCGAGCAGCTCGTTGGTGGACGCGGCGATCGCCGCGTTGGGGTTCGAGATCAGATGCTCGCGGAGCATCCACTCGCCGTATGCGGTCCACTGCGCCGGATCCTGCCAGCCCCACGGCTGTCCGGGGCCTGGCGGGAAGAACGCGGGAAGCGTCGCCTGCACGCTCGCGAGCTGTAACTTCGGGTCGAGCCCGGTGGTGGCGCCTACGAGGTTCGTGACCGCCGCCTGAGGATCCCGGCGGGCTGACTGGTAGCCCCTCGCGAGTGCCTGCACGAAGCGACGGATCTCATCGGCGTGGTCCACAAGGGTGCCCTTGCGGACGACCACCACCAGCTCGTCGTAGTTCGGCACCCCAACCTCGTTCATGCGAATCACATGCGGACGCTTGCGGTCCATCGCGAGCTGGATCGCCTCGTAGTTCCAGTAGGCGCCAAGCGTTGCGGCGACGCGACCGGAGAGCATCGCCGGGAGCAGGTCCGTCCCCACGTTGATCTCGGTGACCGAGCTGGACGGGACGTGAGCATGCGCGAGGATCGTCTCCAGGTACGCATGCTGGTAGGGAATGCCGGCGTCGCCGACCTTCTTGCCGCGCAAGTCGGCGGGGCTGCGGATGTGCGCCGAGCCGACCGACACGAGCGATGTGAGTGGCTCCTGCACGATCGCGGCGACGGACACCAGCGGTAGCCCCTGGTTGCGGGCGAGCAGAACCTCGGGCTCATAGGAGATCGCCACATCGACCTTTCCGGCCGCGAGCAGCTCGAGCGGCAGCGCGGGGTTCCCGGGCGCCTGGACGTTGACGTTCAGCGCTGCGCGCGCGAAGTCCCCCTCGGCGAGCGCCTGGTAGATGCCGACGTGGTCGGCGTTCGGCAACCAGTCGAGCATCAGCGTGAGCGACTGGGCATGGCCCGTCGAGGGGTTCACCCGCTCCTTCTTCTCACCGCAGCCAGCGACAGCCAGCGCAACCAACACCACCGCAGCTACTCGTTTCATGGCGAGATCTCCCCACGGGGTTGATAAGCCCACGGCACCGCGACTCGCTCGGCCAGGCTCAGCAGGCCGAACAGCGCAATCGCGAACACGCACAGGATCGCCACGGACGCCATCGCGCGGGCCGGCAGGAGCTGGGGAATGGACTGGTTGAGCAGGTAGCCGAGGCCCGCGCTGGAGCCAGTCCACTCGGCGAACACGGCTCCGATCACCGCGACGGCGACTGCGATCTTCGCGCCGGTGAACACCCGCGGCATCGTGGCCGGCAGCTCGACGTGCCAGAACGACCGAAGGCGGGTCGCGTCGAAGGTGCGCATCAGCTTCATCAGATCCTGATCGACGGCCGCAAACCCCGCGAGCGTCGTGACCACGACCGGGAAGAACGACACGAGCGCGATCACCACGAGCTTGGGCGCCAGCCCGAACCCGAGCCAGATCAAGAGCACTGGAGCGATCACCACCACCGGCACTGCCTGCGAGCCGATCAGCAAGGGGTAGACGGCAGCTCGCAGGGTGCGGCTGAACTGGATCGCCACGGCCAGCCCGAATCCGAGGACGACCGCGAGCACGCCTCCCAGGAGCACCTCCTTGGCGGTGACGAGAAGGTTGCTCAGCAGCAGCGAGCGATCCTCGAACAGGGAGCGGGCGACGTCGCGCGGTGCGGGCAGCACCAGTCGATCGACGCCACCAAGATCCACGTACAGCTCCCACGCCCCGAACAGCACCAGCAGGAGGATCGCCGGCGGCAGCACCCGTCGCGCGAGTCTCATCGATCCATCCCCAAGCACTCGAGCGCGCTCTCGCGTATCTCGATCACCTCCGAGGCGGTTCTGTGCCGCGGCCGATCCAGCGCCACCTCGAGATCGGCGACCACCCGACCGGGTCGCGGCGACATCACCACCACGCGGTCGGCCAGGACCACGGCCTCTTCGACGTCGTGCGTAACCAGCACGACCGTCCGCGGCTCGTTAGCCAGGACCTGCCCGAGCCAGCCCTGCATCTCCGCGCGGGTGATCGCATCGAGCGAGGCGAATGGCTCGTCGAGCGCGAGCACGGGCTTGCCGGCCAGAAGCGTGCGCAGGAAGGACACGCGCTGGCGCATCCCGCCGGACAGCTGTGCGGGTCGTGTGCGCTCGAATCCCGCCAGCCCGAAGCGCTCGAGCCACGGCGCGGCCGTCGCGCGCGCCTGCTCCCGGCCGACTCCCCTGGCCCGCAGCGCGAGCGCCGCGTTGTCGAGCGCGCTCAACCACGGCAGCAGGAGATCGCGCTGGGGCATCAGCGCGGCGGGCGCGGACCGAACCGTGCCGGAGTCCGGCTCCTGCAGGCCGCAGATGATCTCGAGCAGGGTGGTCTTCCCACATCCGCTCGGCCCGACCACCGCGACGATCTCGCCCGCCGCCGCCGTCAGCGACATCCGCGCGAGTGCCGTCACCTCGCCCCGGCGTGTCGCGAACGTCCGGGTGACGTTCTCGATGCAGACGCCGGCTGGGCCCTGATGGAGGTCGAGCTCCTTGACCGGAGCCGGGAGGATCGTGTGCGTTGCTCCCTTCGCGGGCATTACCCCACAGGTTCGAAGGGTCAGCGCCGGGGCGTGTATTGCTCGCAGAGCGCTATCTCAGCCGGCCTTCCCGCCAGCCCCCCTGGTTGTCAGTTGCGCCCTGATCCTAGCGCCTGCCGTACCAGTCGGGCGCCTGCGGTTGCGGTAGGGTGCGCGCCGTGGGGAGGGTGAAAGGAGCTGCTGCCCTGGCCTCGCTGGCCGCGATCTGTGCAGTTGGCCCAGCCATCGCGTCGGCGCAGCCACACCGCGTGCGGGCCGCTGCCTTCCACCCGCGTATCGGCGGCGCGATGGGGATCGTCCCGCCGATCGGCAGTCAGGATCAGGCTGTCGGGCAGCTGGAGCCGGTGGTGTTCCACGGCGGGTCTGTGATGCGGGACGTGACCATTCACACGATCTTCTGGGCGCCTGCGGGCTACGCGTTCGGGGGCCCGCCCTCGCCTGGCGGACATGGCTATGTGCAGCTCATCCAGCAGTTCTTCACGGATGTCGCCCACGACTCGTCATCCACCACGAACGCGTTCTCGGTCCTACCGCAGTTCGGCGACGGATCAGGCGCAGGCACGTATGCGATCTCGTACAACGCGACGACCGATTCGATCTCCGACACCACGCCGTATCCGCCGCAGAGCAGGCAGTGCGCGTCGCCCAGCGGCATCGCAACGTGCGTCACCGACCTCGAGGTCCAGCAGGAGATCGACCGGGTGATCCGCACGACCGATCCGCACGGCCGGGGGTTGCACGATCTCTGGTTCGTGTTCCTGCCTGCGAACGTCGATGAGTGCGACGCCCCGGGCAGCTGCGGCACGAACTCGTTTGCCGGCTACCACTCGCTCTCGAACCTCGGCTCGGGACCCACCATCTACGCGATTGCGATCGATCCCTCGATCGAAGCCAATCCACCTCAGGGGAACGATCCGCAGGGCAATCCAGATGCCGAGTCGGCGATCGACACCGCCGCCCACGAGACGGTCGAAGCGATGACCGATCCCGAAGGGACCGGGTGGATGGACCCCAACGGAAACGAGATTGGTGACAAGTGCCAAACGGAGACCGGCACTCCGCTCGGATACGCGTCCGATGGGTCTCCCTACAACCAGCTGCTGGGCGGCAACCAGTACCTGTTCCAGATGATGTGGGCGAACGCTCCGCTCGGCTGCGTGCAGCTCGCCAGCCAAACCGCCTCGCTGACACTCCCGGCCACGGTTTCTCTGAGGCAATTCAGCCCCGCGGTCAGCGGCAACATCGGGACCCACATCGCGGGCGTGTCGGTCAAGGTCCTGCTGCTGCGGGCGGGGCTGCCGGTCGCGATCGCGCGGACCACGACATCCGCCTCCGGCGACTGGCGTATGACGCTGCGCTCGATTTTCTCCCGCGCCGTCGAAGCGGTGGGCGACGACCGCGATGTGATCCTGATCCGCTACGGCAAGAACGGCCCACCACCCGACGCGATCATCACCGGGTCAGGCGGCAATCCGTATACGCTCTCGGGCTTCACGGGATGGTTCGAACTCGACAACGGGTTCCAGGTCAACCCGTCCTCGATTCAGATCTCGCCTTGCGTGCAGACCGGGGTGCCCGCGCTAACCATCGGCGGCGTCTCCACCGCATCTCCGATCGACACGTGCGACGGCAACTCCGATGTCGCCACCGTGACGACGCCGAAGCTCGACATCCGGACGCCGATCCTGATGACCAGCACCGACAACAGGGCGCCGGTGCCTCCCAACCCAGGTGGCGCCCTCGTTCAGCTCACGATCGCGCTCGGCGAGCCGGGGAGCGTCGCCGCGATCAACAATCAGTCGGTTCCGTTCCCCGGTGGCGGTTTTCCCTTGTGCGTGGCCGACCTCCGGACGCAGAAGGCCAGCTGCAGCGGCCTCGTGCCGGGCGCGCGCTATGTGCTGGTGCGCCGGCGCCGCCATGCGCTGGTA